>CAYGGD010000032.1:0-17102 GCA_964349315.1 uncultured Muribaculaceae bacterium | reverse complement strand
TTAATAAATTATATCTTAACAATAAAAAAAAGCAGATTCAGTTTTTCCTTATATTAGCTTATCTTTACAAGATAATATGAAAAAAGAGTTAAAAATAATACAACCCGCCAAGGCTACGGAAATGGCTGTTCATATGTCTCAAAATCTTGTTAAGGCGGGATTTCCCTCCCCTGCAGAAGATTACTCCGACATCAAGTTAGACCTTAACAAAGAGTTGATTAAAAACCCCTCAGCCACTTTTTTTGCCAGAGTAAGCGGAGAAAGTATGACAGGAGACGGTATCGACAATGGAGATCTGATTATTATCGACAGATCTGTTACGCCAGCAGACGGATCTTTGGCGGTATGCTATCTGGACGGTGAATTTACCTTGAAAAGAGTAACGATAGAAGCTGACGCTATTACTCTGATTCCTTCTAATTTCAAATACAAGCCGATTAAGGTTACAGCGGAAAACGAGTTCCTTATCTGGGGTATAGTGAAGTATGTAATAAAAAAAGTGTAACCTATGTGCAAATTATCAAGGGTGAAGCAAACAGTAATAAAGTCCCTTTTTTATATTTACATTCTGGCAGTTTTTTTTCTGTCTCTTTACTCATTCGGCAATACCGACATTAAGATATCTCCCCGTTTTTTTGGTATAGAATCAGACAAAATTATCCACTTTATTATGTTTTTCCCTTTTCCGGCTTTGGCCAGATATTCGCTTAAATGCAAAAGTTACTTGTATATTTTGCTAAGTGGATTGCTAATATCCGGAATTGCCGAGATGCTCCAGAACCTGGTTCCTGAGCGCTCTTTTGAGCTGTGTGATATAGCAGCAAACTTCTTGGCAATAATTTCAGGTACTTTTTTGGTCTTTACCGTCGATAAAATAAATAAGAGCAAAAATGACAGGTCTGGCAGATTGCAATAATTTTTATGTGAGTTGTGAGAGAGTTTTCAATCCTTCACTGGAAAGCAAACCTGTTGTTGTACTAAGCAACAATGACGGCTGTGTAATATCTCGTTCAGAGGAGGCGAAAAAACTTGGAATAAAGATGGGTGAGCCCTTTTTCAAAATTAAAAATTTGATCAAAAAAGAGGGACTACATATATTTTCCTCAAACTTTTCTCTGTACGCTGATATGTCTCACAGAGTAATGGAGAGAATTTCTTCACTTGTCCCTGCAATTGAAATTTACTCTATCGATGAAGCGTTCTTCGATTTAAGCGGTATAAATTACCGAGAGTTATGTAATCTTGCAGGTAAGATATCCCATACTGTAAAAAAAGAGACAGGAATTCCTGTAAGCGTTGGTGTTTCGGAAACTAAAACTCTGGCTAAAATTGCTGCAAAACTTTGTAAAAGATATCCTGCGCTGAAAAATAATTGTATAATGACCGAAAAAAGTGATATTAACAAGGTACTCTCAACATATCCAATCGAAGATGTATGGGGTATTGGAAAGAACTACTCCAGACTGTTAAAGTCGAGCCAAGTTTTTACAGCTAAGGAATTTGCAATGTTAAATTCAGAAAGAGTTAGAGCTGAAATGGGTTTAATCGGAGCTAAAATATGGATGGAACTTAACGGCTGTCCCTCGTTTAAGCTGGAAGAGAGTTATTCCGATAAAAAGCAGATCTGCACCAGCAGAAGCTTTTCAACAGAGTTATATGATATTGAAGAGATAATTAAAGCTATCGCAAAATTCACGGCCTCATCTGCCGGAAAACTGAGAAATCAAAAATGTGTAACATCAAAGATCACAGTAATTTTGATGACTAATCGTTTTAAAAACGAGACTCCCTCTGCCAGTGCTGTTTTTTCATCAGTACCAGATAACCCGACTGACAATACGATGGAACTTACGACTTTGGCTATAAGGTCGGTCAGATCTGTTTTTAAGCAGGGATACGGATATAAAAAGGCAGGTGTTATTCTTGGCGATATCACCAAAAAGTGTGAAACATCAGCCTCACTGTTTTGTGAAAAAGATATTGCTAAGGAGCAATCACTGATGAGAAGTCTTGACGAGATAAATTTAAAGTATGGAAGAGATACTTTGGTCACGGCTGCTCAGGGAACTGAAATTGTAAAATACACTAGGAATTTTGTTTCTCCCAAATATACAAGTAGTTGGGATGATATAATTACAGTGAAAGTTTAATTATTTTTACACCCTGTTTCTGAATTTTCAGGTATATTTTAGAGGTCGGTGTTAGTTTGGTTTCAAAGGATTCTCCGGTCATTAAATCGTAACCTTGACAGAGTTCGTACTCTTTCATTTTAAAATAACTGAAGAGTTCGCCGGGAATATTCAGGCCGATATTGCTCTCCTTATCTGAAAAATTTAAAACAATCAGCAATAAATGAGTCTCTGACTTTCTGAAAAACGAAAAATGAACTGAGGGGTCATAATCTTCTGATTTTTCATTGAAATACTGTATATCAAACTTTAAGCCCTTGCCAACAGACTCCTCATCAATTGAAATATTAAGAAGTCTTTTATAAATATTCCTGATTTCCGGAGAGGAGTTTCCCTTCAGCCAATCCCGAACACTGCTAACCGACCAGTAATCGAAAATAGAGGTCTTTCCGTCTTTCCCGCTGTAACCTTCGCTCTCCATACCTCTCTCTCCCAACTCCTGCCCAAAATAGAGCAGAAATGGTGATCTATTAAGCAAAAGAGCAGCAGCAACTGCCGGTATTGCCGCATATGGATCTCCGGCAAAATAATCAGATGCAACTCTGACTTCATCGTGATTCTCGATAAAGTTCAGCATCTTTTCTTCGAAGCCGGAGACTGCCTGCCAGCATTGTGAAATTGATGAAGCGCTCTTTTCTTTACGGATAATTCCCTTTAATGTATCATAGAGACCCACTTTGTCGTATAGGTAATCAAATTTTCCTTCATTTAAGTAGAGCGAATACTTTTCCGGTTCGTATATTTCAGCAATAAAAAGAGCAGTGGGAAAATTTAATTTCACACTATTTATCAACCAGTTCCAGAAATTAACAGGCACCATTGCCGCCATATCGCATCTAAACCCGTCAACACCCTGAGAAAGCCAGAAATTTACAATATGCCTCATCTTATGCCAGGTATCTGGTATTGGATTGTAATACTCTTTTCCGGTATAAAAATCGTACCCGTAATTGAGTTTTACGGTTTCATACCAATCGTCATTTCCCGGAGAGTGAGTAATACAGTCATTCCCGGAAACACGAGCCGGAAATTCATGGTATCTACCTGATACCCCTGATTTAACGGGCGATTGGAATTGTGTCCCGGGTAAATAGAAAAAGTTGTTCATCGGGTGAAACTGGTAGTCGGATTTGTCGTTAACTCCAAAATCTACAACACCTGAAGGGGCCGCATCAGAACTGTACTCTCTTGAGATGTGATTTGGAACAAAATCAATGATTACAAATAAGTCGCATTTGTGGCATCTTTCAACAAGACCTTTGAACTCTGTAAGCCTGTCATCTATATTAACCGATAATGAAGGTGCAATATCATAATAGTCTGTTATAGAGTAAGGTGATCCCGCGATTCCTTTCACAATTTCTGGATGATTACCTGCTATACCATATTTTTCAAATGAACTCTGTGTAGCATGTTCAATTACTCCTGTAAACCAAATATGAGTGCACCCCAAATCTTTAATACTCAACAGAATGTCTTCTGTAAAATCATTTAACTTCCCTGAACCGTTCTGTTTTAAAGAAGAATTGGGAATACATCTGTCATTAGTATTCCCAAATAAACGCGGCAGAACCTGATATATAATGATTTTAGAATGCATTTACCAGTTGAGTATCTTTCTGAAATTATACTCTTCGGGATTTGAAATAATCTCTTTAGCACTTGTATAATCACTTTCGGTAATATAATGTAAAATATTATTAATTACCGCCTGTACCCTATCAGAGTCTAAATTCACCCCACGTGGAGGAATTTTTCCTGTAACAGGATCCTGGATATCCTTCAGGTAAAGGGGTTCAACTTTTCCAAGATGATCGATATAAACCATACACCCTGTTTTACCTTCACTAAACAGCTGATAAACCCCAATGCCCAGTTCTGTACAGTATACCAGATCATATGCGCTTGGAGATTGACATCTAAGCTCATAGCCCAGCTCTACCGGACGGGATTTTGTTGACAAGCCCAAAGAGCGAAGACGCATTTCTAGCATTTCATTAAAGATATGTGCCTTTGACACTTTTCCCAATTCCGGATGACCATGATCGTCATAAGAGAAAATCACTCCCGACTTTTTCAATTCCTCTTCGTCAAGTTCATGAAATACCCCTTCAGATATCATTACAGCACCATAGTTTATTCCGAGTATTAGCCTCTTAACTATCGAAGAAACAGCAAGTTTAACTATCTTATCTATAGTTATGGTAGTCTTGTTGAACATTTCAGGAATAACAATCATAGGATAATGAGCTGCAGATCCGATTCCAAAGGCCAGATGGCCTGCAGAACGACCCATAGCACATACCACAAACCAATTATTGCTGGTTCTGGCATCTTCATAAACGGTTGTTGCAAGTCTTGCACCTTCAGATTTAGCTGACTCATACCCGAAAGTGGGTCTCTGTAATGGAAGAGGTAGGTCATTATCTATTGTCTTGGGAACATGAATGTTAGAAATTGAATGATCGTGTTCGACAAGAAATTTTGCAACTCTGTTTGCAGTAGAAGCAGTATCATCTCCTCCAATTGTTACAAGAAGCTGAATGTTGTTATTAACAAAAAAGTCAAGATTAAAATTTTGTTCGAAATCCTTATCAGTCGGTTTATACCGGCTCATAACCAAAAAAGAACCTCCACGATTAAAAATGGAATCGGCTAATAAAAAATCAAGTTCGGTAAAACTTGGGCTTTCTGAGAAGAGACCTTTGTATCCTCCATGTAGTCCTAAAACTCTATATCCATTGGTAATAAAGGTTTTAGCAATACTTCCTACTACAGTGTTCATTCCGGGGGCTGGCCCTCCGCCTGTTAAAATTACAATCGTTTTTTTCATCACATTACTTATTGAGGCCGCAAAGTTAATAATAATTAAAAAATATGTAAATTTGTGACGAATATTATGAAAATGAATAGAAAAAATGCCGGTGAGAGAATCTCATTTTTGAGAGGAGAGATAGAGCGTCATAATAAACATTATTATATTGAAAATCAGCCTACAATTTCTGATTTCGAATATGATTTATTGCTTCATGAGCTAAAGGCTTTAGAAGCCAGGTTTCCTGAATTTGTATCTGAAAATTCCCCTACTAAAATAATTGGAAGTGATTTGCCTGAGAGTAACTCTGAGGTTGTTTTTAAGCAAGAGCACCACAAATCACCAATGCTATCTTTAAGTAACACTTATGATAAGCTAGAGTTATTTGCTTTTAATGAAAGAATTAAAAAAATCACTGCTGGTGATTTTACATATGTTTGCGAACTAAAAATTGATGGCGCTGCAATATCCCTTTCCTACTCCGATGGCAATCTTGTCAAGGCACTTACCCGGGGTGATGGAATAAAGGGTGAAAATGTAACTTCAAACATTAAAACTATTAAATCGCTACCTATTTCGATTCCGAATTCTAGTGTTATGTTTGACTTTGATGTTCGGGGTGAAGTTTTTATCTCCTGGGATACTTTCGAGAAGATTAATTTCTCAAGAGAATCCAACGAAGATGCTCTCTTTGCCAACCCCAGAAATGCGGCATCAGGATCACTTAAACTACTTGATAGCGACGAAATAGAATCTAGGGGACTAGAACTCTCTGTCTATTCAGTAATTACAGCTTACAATGTTTTTAAAACGCACTGGGAGTCACTACAATGGCTCAAAAATAAAGGGTTCCCTGTTTCAGAACACGCAGCTTTATGCAGGGATATTGATGAAGTGATTGCTTTTATTGATTACTGGAACTCAGAGAGACACAACCTTACACTACCGACAGATGGTGTTGTAATTAAGGTCAACGAGTTTGATCTCCAGAAACAGGCAGGTAATACCTCAAAGTTTCCGAGGTGGGCAACTGCATATAAGTTTAAACCGGAAAGAGCTGTTTCAAAATTACTCTCTGTCGATTATCAGGTAGGAAGAACCGGTGCTGTTACTCCTGTTGCAAATCTTGAACCAGTAACACTCTCAGGAACAATTGTTAAGAGGGCCTCCTTACACAATTCAGAGCAGATGGAGCTTATGGATATTCATATTGGAGATTCTCTTTATATTGAGAAAGGTGGCGAAATTATTCCCAAGATTGTAGGGAAGGATATTTCGAAAAGAGTGCCGGAGGCTGTTAAGCCCCTCTTTCCAGATTTGTGTCCAGACTGCAAAACAAAGCTTGAGAAAATTGAAGGAGAGGCAAAACATTATTGCCCGAACAATTTTGCCTGTCCAACGCAAATTAAAGGAAGATTTCTCCATTTTTCAGGAAGAAAAGCAATGAATATACTTGCAGGAGAGGCAACTATCGAGCAGATGTACAATCTTGGATATTTAACAAGATTATCCGACCTGTACGATATTACCTTTAATCAGTTGACATCAATGGAAGGATGGAAGCAAAAATCAGCAGAAAGATACCTTGAAAGCATTCAAAAATCGTTAAGCACACCCTTTGAAAATGTACTCTTTGCTTTGGGAATAAGACATATCGGAGAGACTGCCGCAAAAAACCTTGCTAATTATTTTAAGAACATTGATAATCTTATATCTGCATCGAAAGAGATTCTTCTTTCTGTTGATGATGTAGGCGATATTATGGCCGATTCTGTTATTGACTACTTTAGTGTAGCTGATAATATCATTACAATAGATAAATTAAGGAATCACGGTGTTAAAATGGCTGTAGACCCCTCTTCTAATGAGATAAAATCGGATAAACTGCTAAACAAGACTTTTGTCATTTCCGGAGTTTTCTCAATACCCCGAGAGAGTATAAAAGAGTTAATTATAAAGCACTCAGGCAAATGGTTGACATCAATATCCACTTCTGCCGATTATTTGCTTGCGGGAGAAAAAGTTGGGCCATCCAAATATGAAAAGGCTAAAAAGCTGGGAATCAATATAATAAGCGAAATAGATTTTTTTGATTTAATCAAATAATTCTTTATATCTTTATTGGTTACAAACTATTTTTTATAATAAAATATGAATATGAAAAAAATTCTAATATCTGATAACATTTATTATTTAGGCACTAATGACAGAAAAAAAACATTGTTTGAAAACAACTGGCCATTACCTTATGGAGTCTCTTATAACTCTTATCTGATAAAAGATGATATTAATGTTTTAATCGACACACTTGAATTTGGTTCAAAAGACAATTATTTACAGGAAATTGAGGAGATTCTGAACGGAGAGAAGCTTCACTATATAGTTGTTAATCATATGGAACCCGATCACTCAAGCATGATTGGTCTTATGGCAAAAAAATATCCTGATTTAAAAATAATATGCAACAGTAAGGCATTCAAGATGCTGTACGGATATTTCGGACTTGGTTCAGAATCAATACATGAAGTGAAAGATGGTGATATTCTATCTCTTGGAAATCATGAACTTAAGTTTATTATGGCTCCCTGGGTTCACTGGCCCGAAACAATGATGACATTCGAAACCAAAACTGCATCTCTATTCTCATGCGATGCGTTCGGGTCGTTCGGCACTCTGGACGGGGGTATTTTTGACGATGAAATTAATTTCATGTTCTATGAAGATGAGATGAGGCGTTACTATTCCAATATTGTTGGCAAATACAGCCATATGGTTCAAAAAGCCTTCACAAAGCTAACTAACCTGAAAATTAACACTATATGTCCATCTCATGGTCCGATTTGGCGATCTCGTCCGGAAAAAGCAATCGAACTATACGACAAATGGAGCAGACATGAGTCAGATAATGGTGTTGTAATAGCATATGCATCTATGTACGGCAATACCGAAAAAATGGCCGACTATGCAGCTCGTCTAATTGCGGAAAAAGGAGTAAAAGAGATAAGAATATACGATGTCTCAAAGACACACGCGTCATTTATTCTGAATGACATCTGGAAGTACAGGGCCGTTATTCTGGGATCATGTGCCTATAATGCAGTAATGCATCCTATGATGCAGCATTTATGTAACGAATTGGAGATTCTCAACCCTAAAAATAAAAACTACGCACTCTTCGGCTCCTACAGCTGGAGCGGAGGAGGAGTAAAGACACTTGCCTCTTTTGCCGAAAAAATGGAATGGACTCAAGTGGCTCCGTCGGTTGAGGTAATGTGCAGTCCTTCATTGGAAAATATGGAGGGATTCATAAAAATAGCTGAAGCAATTTTATAAGTTTATGGAGACAGGTAAGAAGCTGATAATTGAAAAGATAGTTACTGAAAGCGATACGGCTGCCTACTACGGCTCAGGGTTTCTTCATGTTTTTGCTACCCCGGCAATGATAGCCTTGATGGAAAAAAGCGCCCATCTGCTTGCAAAATTTTCACTCAGAGAAGATCAGGACACTGTAGGGATAGAAATCAACGTAAAACATACCCGTGCAACTCCCTTAGGAGCTAAAGTATATGCTGAAGCTGAAATATTATCTTTAGAGGGCAAAAAAATTACATTTAAAGTAAGTGCCTTTGACGACAACGGAATGATAGGAACAGGAAATCATATAAGATATATTATCAATCCTGCTAAATTTTTAGACAAAATCTCTTGAAAAGATACTACGAAATAAAACACACCTACCAAAGGGTTCTTAAGTTTATAATTACTGATATCTGGCATCTTGATATGTCCGAGCTTAGTATTATGCGTGCCCGTATGATTAAATACCTTAAGGTATTAATTATTACAATTAAAGGTTATGCCCGTGATAAGGTCTCAATACAGGCAACGTATCTAAGCTTTTTTACAGCGATGTCGGTTGTTCCTTTTGTTTCACTGATGTTTGCTGTTACAAATGGATTTGGAGCCGGGGAAAAACTTGAAGAATTGATGTTTTTATATTTCGAAGGGAATGAAGAGATTATCTCCTATATACTTTCATTTGCAAACAATGTAATATCAACAAGCCAGGGAGGGTTGTTCGGTTTGATTAATATCATTTTTTTACTTTCAACTGTCGTATGGCTGATGCTTAGTATCGAGAAGGCTTTTAACGAAATATGGAAGATAAACAGCAGCAGGGCAATTCACAGAAGAGCTATATATTATTTGGTTCTTCTGATAGTTTCTCCTTTTGTTATTTTTATATTCCTTACATTGGGGCTGGTTTACTCAAATGCATTGCAGTCGATTGGTCTCGGGATAGACAGGTATATTCCGATTACTTCAATATTTACCTGGATAACCTCTTATTTTTTTATTGCAGGAGTATTTACCGTAATGTATAAATTCATTCCAAACACCAAAGTAAAAATTGCTGCTGCTTTTAACAGCGCGCTTATTCTTGCTTTTGCATTTATTGTGGTGCAGTTCTTTTATTTAGAGACACAGTTGATGGTTACCGGTCTAAATACAGTATATGGAGTGTTTGCTGCTATTCCTCTGTTTTTAATCTGGATGAATATCAGCTGGACACTGATTTTGTTTGGAGTAGAACTTTCGCATGCATTCCAGAATGTAGATTCTTATAAAAATATTTAACTACTTGACCTGATATGTTCACAGAAAAGGATAACATTCTAATTGAAAAGGAGTTTGAGTCTTTACGGCTTGCCAGTCTTAAGCGATGTGCAAATCAGGGAGAGTACGAAGTAGTTCTTAAAGCCTTTGATTTTGCCAGGGCAGCCCACAACGGGGTAAGGAGACGTTCTGGAGAGCCGTATATTATTCACCCTATTTCTGTAGCACAAATTGTTGTATCAGAGATAGGACTCGGATATAAATCAATTATAGCTGCTCTTATTCACGATGTTGTGGAGGATACAGAGTATACGATTGAAGATATCGGAAGGCTTTTCGGTGCAAAAGTGGCCTCACTTGTAGATGGATTGACTAAAATTAAAAGTGCATTTGACTCTCAAGGCTCTTCTCAGGCAGAAAATTTTAAGCGGATATTACTTACACTAAACGACGATGTACGGGTTATTCTCATAAAACTTGCTGACCGTCTGCATAATATGAGAACTCTCGATTATATGCCAGACCATAAAAAGTCGAAGATTCTGAGCGAAACAATGTACATTTTTATTCCTCTGGCTCATCGTCTTGGTTTGTACAGTATAAAGTCCGAACTGGAAAATATTTGGCTCTTTCACACAATACCGGCTCAGTATGAATATATTCAATCCAGAATATCGCAGACGGTTGCGGAAAGAGGCTGTGCTATGGACGAATTTATTGAGCCCATCTCAAAGAGTTTAAAAGATGCCGGATACCAATTTAATATTTCAAAAAGGACAAAAACTCCCTACTCCATCTGGAGAAAAATGGATACAAAGGGGATTCCTTTTGAGCAGATTTATGACCTTTATGCAGTTCGTATTGTGTTTGAGGCCAAGGAGAACCAGCTGGAAAGGGTACAGTGTTGGCATATATATTCCTTGATAACAGAGCTTTATCTTTCGAAAACTGATAGAATCAGAGATTGGGTAAGCACTCCAAAGATAAACGGCTATGAAGCTCTTCATTGCACTGTAATGGGTCCGCAAGGAAACTGGGTTGAGATTCAGATTCGCACTGACCGTATGAACGAACTTGCCGAAAGAGGAGTTGCAGCACACTGGAACTATAAAGGAGAAACAACGCCCAGCGAAAAGGAGATGGATAAGTGGCTTAATATGGTAAGAGAGGTCCTAGAAAATCCTGATGCAAATGCGCTTGAGTTTTTAGATCGGTTTCACTCCGACCTGTTGTCGTCAGAAATATATGTTTTTACTCCTAAAGGAGAGTCGAGGTCATTAGTCAAAGGATCTACAGCACTGGATTTTGCTTATGCAATACACTCTGAAATAGGAAGCAAGGCAATAGCTGCCAAGGCAAACTTCAAACTTGTTCCGCTCTCTTATGAACTTCGAAACGGAGATCAAGTTGAGATTATTACAGCTGAATCCCAAAAACCTCAGAGGGAATGGCTTGATTTTGCAAAGTCACCTAAAGCCAAGAGTTTTATTATGGATGCACTGAAATCAGATATTAAAGATCATCTGAAAAAAGGTCAAAGCATCCTTGATGAAAAACTCGCTTCATTTGGAATTAAACCTCAAGCAAGAGTTTATAGAAAGCTTACTGCCTCATACTCATTGAATAACAGAGAAGAATTGTTCAGTAAAATTGGAGCAGGTATTCTTGATTTATCAGACTTATCCAGAATGCTTAAAAAGAATTCTAAAAACAAGTTTGTACGATACTGGAATATACAGTTCTCAAAAATAACTGGTTCTGAAAGCAGTGACAATCAGTTTGATTTTGATGACGACGAAGAAGATACTGAAGATGAAACTCCGGTGATACCGCCTGTCAATAAGATTGATAAAAAGAAAGACTTTTTACTAAAAGAGAATCCTCTCGAAAAAACCCTTTCGTATCAGGTTGCCCGTTGTTGTAAGCCCATACCCGGTGATAAGGTAATCGGGTTTATAGAAGATAACGGCGATGTAATCGTTCACAAAAACAGCTGTCCGGAAGCAATTCAGCTTGCATCCCGTTATGGCAACAAAATTGTTAAAGCTAAATGGAGTAAACATACTGTGCTCTCATTTCTTGCCAGAATCAGTATGAGAGGCATTGACAGAATGGGAATTTTAAATGAACTTACTCAATATATAACACTGGTTTTAAGTGTAAATATCAGAAAGATTTTCATTGAAACTCACGATGGAATTTTTGAAGGATATATCGATTTATATGTTCACAGCACTGAAGATCTGGAAAAGATGATGAAGCAGATGTCTCAGGTTAATGGAGTAGAAAGCATTGTCAGATCAGAAATTAAAGAAGATTAAAACGATAATTATAGCATGAATCAACAAAACATAGTTACCGCAATTGTTATTGCAACACTTATTTTTATTATTGGCTCCTGTGCAAACACATCAACGCCTCCTTTAGGTGGCCCTAAGGATACAATTCCCCCTGTTTTGCTGAGTATTAAACCCGATTCAGGATCGGTAAACTTTCCTTTGAAAGATGGAGTCATCGAGATGGAATTTAATGAATATGTTGTTGTTAAAGATCCCCGCAACAATATCCTAGTATCACCCCCATTTGAAAAAGCCATAGAAACAAAAATAAGAGGTAAATCGATTTATATCTCTTTTCCTGAAAAGCTTGATTCCGCTACTACATACAACATTAACTTCGGGTTTTCAATTGAAGATAATAACGAGGGAAATCCTTTTCCAAATTATTCTTTTCCATTTTCGACAGGCTCTTACTTAGACTCTTTAATCTGTTCCGGCACTGTCTATGACTCCTTTACTCTTATGCCCGCAGATGGTGTCATAGTTGCATTTTATAAAGATTTTTCTGATTCTGTTGTTTACAATAAATTACCCTCAGCAGTAGCAAAAACAGATCTATTCGGATACTTCTCGGTAAGAAACATTAAAAATATCCCTTATAAAGTTTTTGCGTTCAAAGACGAAAACAATAATTTCAGATATGACCCCGGATTAGAGACTATTGCTTTCTTAGACACTTTATTTACTCCTACAAAAATCTTGTCCTCCGATATGATGGAGCTCTCTGCTGTTGGAGAAAAAGACACCTTACTGGCTCTTGCAAGGCCTTCTGAATTAGACCTTTATATTTTTAAAGAGGAATCTGACAGGCAGTCGATAAAAGAGGTTAAGCGAGTTCAGAAAAAAATGGTAACAATCACTTTTGAAGCACCAAATGCAAAAATTACTTCATTTAAATTCAAGGGAATAGACTCAACTGAGGTGCTTAAAGAATTTAATATCCGAAGAGATAGTCTTGTCTTGTGGATTAAAGACACTTCTAAGATAATGCCTGACACTCTTGGTTTCGAAATTGATTACTTTAAAACTGACTCTCTTTATAATCTCGTTCCTGAGAAAAAAGATTTTCGTCTGGTTGCTCCGCGAAGGCAGACCACCGAGAAAAAAGCCGATATACCGGCAACACAGGGACGGCAGCCAAATATAAAAGAAAAAAGAGAGGATCTTATGAATGTTAAAATTGTTGCAGATCCTATCTATTTTGAAGAGAAGGGTTTTGTTTTAAATTTAGAAGCTCCCCTGATATCTTTTTTGAAAGACTCTGTTTCTCTCATTTCAAGATCACCAAGAGGTGATGAAACAAAAATGGATTTCACTGTAAATCAGGATACACTCTCTTTATTGAAAATGAATATAAGACCTGCTTCCAGATTACTTTCCGGATATGATTATTCATTGCTGATTCCTGAAGGTGCACTTATGGACATTTATAAGCACACAAATGATACCCTATTTAGTACCTCCGCCTTACCAAAGGACGAAAGGCTCTCCACTTTATACCTTGACATAGAGGGGGTTGATGGCTCTTATATTGTCGAACTAACAAATATAACCCGTGATAAAGTCTTCAGATCCTTTAATATCCGATCGAATACCAAGTTAAAATTCCCTTACTTATCCGGGGGTCAGTATTCTATAAAAATTACTCAGGATTTAAATGATAACGGTATAATTGACACCGGTAGTCTGCTGCAGAGAAGACAGCCGGAAAAAGTTCGGTTATACACTCTCCCCAACGGTTCTGCCGTTATCACTCTTCCGGAAGCAACAGAGCTGTCTCAAACCATAGATTTAAAGCAAATCTTTTATTAGTTATTGAAATGATTAAACGAGTTACCCTGTTTATATTATCTGTTTTTATCACATTTGTTGCATATTCTCAACAAAGGCAGCATCTTATCGGAGTAAGAGCCGGATATAATATATCTGGCATGGATACCCGTCCCGATTTAAGCACAGAAAGCATTACTACCTATCAGAACTTTTCACTTGTTTACACATATTATCATAACCTTTGGGGAACAATCAATGTTTTTGGTTTTCAGACAGGAATATCAAAACTTTCACAGGGTTATGAAGACAGCTTTGGAGTGAATACATATGATGTAATAAGCATTCCGTTTGTTTCTCAGTTTCATATAGATTTCTGGAGAATGCGATTTCTCATTAATGCAGGTGGTTTTGGCGGCTACAGGACAAATCGTGTTAACTCAGATGGTTCCGGATTCGATGAATATGACAATAAAGCAGACTTAGGATTCATTGTAGGTGCAGGATTTGCTTTTATATTAAAACCCTTCGAATTGCATTTAGAGGGTAATTATCACTACTCTCTCACCTACTTGCATGATCCAAAAAAATATAGTCAGAATGACTATCTTTTTACTTATCCAAAACAGGTAATTATCAGCCTTACCTTAAATATCCAGCTTTAATGATGAACTATGCCGTTAAGATAGGCAATATCACAATTGGGAAAGGACATCCGATTGCAGTACAATCGATGTGTAACACTCCTACTGCAGATATTACAAACTCTGTTGTTCAGTGTGAGCAATTATTCAATGCAGGAGCTGAGATAATCAGACTTACAACCCAAGGATTGAAGGAGGTTGAATCGTTAAGGGAGATAAAAGAAATTTTAAGAGCCAAAGGAATTGATACTCCGCTGGTTGCAGATGTGCACTACTCAGGAAAAATTGCATTGGAGGCAGCCAAGGTTGCAGACAAAGTAAGGATAAATCCCGGTAACTTTGCCAAAAACAGTAATGATGCAAAAAGAGATTTCTCTCTGTTAACTGCTATTTGTAAGGAGTATAATACAGCTTTACGAATCGGAATTAATCACGGCTCGCTAGGAAACTCTATTACTGAGCAGTACGGAAATACACCCAAAGGAATGTCTGCAGCTGCCTGTGAATGGATTGAAATGGCAAGAGAGGAGTCATTCCATAACTTTGCAGTTTCTCTTAAAGCCAGTAATACTCTGATAATGGCTGAGGCATATATTAACCTTAATAACTTCATGTTACAACAAGGATACTACTACCCTCTTCATCTTGGTGTAACAGAAGCAGGTAACGGCGATCAGGGCAGAATTAAATCGGCTGTTGGAATCTCTGCCTTACTAAAAAAAGGTATTGGTGATACAATAAGAGTCTCCCTTACAGAGAATCCTGTTAATGAAATTCCTGTAGCCCGGTTCATCGTAAATCACTTTTATGATAACAAAAGACAGATGCCGGTTACGAATATCGATAGCAGGAAAGTATTGTATTCGGCCTCTTTTAATGACTACGACTCTTTTATCCTTACAGTGTCCTGTGATTTAGGTCCCCTTTTGTTAGAAAGAGAGATTGATGACTTTGAGATGGATATTACTATCAACGGAAAGGCGGCAGATTCATCAATATTGGGTAATTTTAAAAACAACCTTCTTCAGGCCAGTCGGAGAAAGTTTTCCTCTCCGGAGTATATTGCCTGTCCCGGTTGTGGAAGAACTTCATTCGACCTGGAAAAAGTTTTTAATGAGGTTAAAGCTAAAACCTCTCATCTTAAGGGTTATAATATTGCGGTAATGGGATGCATTGTTAACGGGCCCGGAGAGATGGCCGATGCTGATTACGGATATGTGGGTGAAGGAAAAAACAAAGTTAGCATCTATAGAGGAAAATCGCTTGTCTACAGATCAGTTGACCAGAAAAATGCAATCGATTTACTTCTTAAACTTATTGACGAAGATGTTCGCAATAAAGTCTTCCGCCCTCGGTCCGGCTAACAACAACTTCATCTCCTTTGGATGCTGTTCCATAAATCATAGTTGCTTCATACCACACCCCTTCTATCTCAATTTTTCCAGAAGGCCTCATTTCTGTCTTAACAACCCCTGTTTTGCCATCTAAATTGCCTGATGTTCTGTTAGAAATAACAAACCCATCGCTCTCCTTGAGTGTTGTACTAAGGGCTATTCCCGGCAGATAACTGTTTTTAAATAGTTTTCCTGCAAGATATATCGAGGAGACAAGCGCCAGAAACATAGATAATAAAACAATCGAAAGAGGTTTAATTAATATGATAAAATCAAAATTCCCGTCGTAGTAAAACAGGGAGTTATCTACCATTGCAAAAGCCAGTCCGGTAATCATCAGTATTATTCCCGAGACACCGGCAATACCAAAGCCGGGAATAACAAAAACTTCAGCTAAGATTAAGAGTAATCCGATAGCAAAAATTATTATCTCCCAGTGCTCCGCAAGTCCTTCGATATAAAGAGGTGAGAAATAGAGCACAGCGGCAATAAGTGAGGCGGCAGAAGGAAATCCAATTCCGGGACTCTGAAGCTCAAAGTAGATTCCCCCTATAATTACCATCAGCAACAACCCCTGAACAAAAGGGAGAAGAAAGAAGAGTAAAATTCTATCAGAAAAACTCAACTTTTGAATAATCAGATTGTAATTTTCACTTTCAGACAGCAGAGTAATAACTCCATTTAAATTGGCAACTAACCCCTCACAGTAACCATTTGCCATCGCTTCGTCAGGCGTAAAGCTTATTACTTTTGTACTGTCAATAACCCCGGGAACAGAAAGTGTGGGGTCTACCATTGCCTCAGCAATTTTTGGATCTCTTCCTTTAACTTCAGCTGTCGATCTCATCATTGCTCTCATAAACGACTGGTATTTATCAGGTAAGGGCTCACCGGTCTGATTTACAACTGTGGCAGCACCAATAGAAGCACCCGGCCTCATATAAATAGAATCACAGGCAATAGAAATTAACGCTCCGGCAGAAATTGCCTGATTATCAATAAAGGCAACCGTTGGAATATCTAAGTTCAAAAGAGCTGTTCTCATACTATCTGCTGCATCAACTGCTCCCCCATATGTGTTGAGATGAATTATTACCCAATCGGCCTTTAATTCACGAGCCTCAGAAATACCTTTTGATAACCTTTTAGCAGAAGAGGCATTAATTTCTTCTTTAATCTCTATTACATAAAACAGTGGTTCTTTAGCAAGGGCAATAAAATTTAGTGCCATCGCAATCAAAAGGAGAACTATTTTCATAATGTATATTCTTTAAGAATTGTAAATATACTCTGTTTTTTTATATTTTTGTTTCAGCTATAATTATATTTATTAC
>CAYGGD010000031.1:0-17366 GCA_964349315.1 uncultured Muribaculaceae bacterium | reverse complement strand
CTTATTTATTTACTAACCAAAACTTTTTTACATGAAAAAAATTAAACTTCTCTTGACAGGCCTGCTGCTTGTTTTGGCTGTAGGATTTTCCTATGCCCAAAATATTCAGGTTACAGGTACTGTTACTGATGCAAGTACGGGCGAACCAATCGCCTATGCATCTGTTCAGTTAAAAGGTACCGTTACGGGAACTGCTACTGATCTGGCAGGAAGATACACTATCAGTGCTCCCGCAAATGGTGTTCTTATCTTTAGTTTTATTGGTTACACAACTCTTGAGGTTCCTGTTAACCAAAGGGCAGTTGTAAATGTTGCCCTTAATCTGGACGCTGTTCACCTGGAGGATGTTCTGGTTGTTGCTTATGGAACCACCAGTAAAGCATCATTTACCGGCTCTGCAGAGGTTTTAAGATCGGAAAAAATTGAGAAAAGAACTGTTTCCAATGTTACTAAGGCGATTGAGGGTTTGGCTACCGGAGTGATGGTAACTTCGGGAACCGGTCAGCCCGGAGAGGGGTCGAACATTATTATCCGTGGTTATGGCTCTATTAATGCTTCAAATGCTCCCCTATATGTTGTAGACGGAATTCCATACAATGGAAATATTTCGGCAATCAATCCATCGGACATTGAGTCGATGACAATTCTTAAGGATGCTTCTGCCGGTGCTCTTTACGGAGCAAGGGGTGCCAACGGTGTAATTATGATTACAACCAAGAAAGGTGCCAGAGACGGCGAAAGAATCAAAGTAAACTTCAAGAGTGTTGTGGGTGTTTCGTCACGTGCGATTCCTGCATACGATCTTTTGGATGAAAAAGGTTGGATCGAATACCAGTTCCAGGCATTCAAAAACGAAGAGATTATTTTCAAAGGGGTTAATCCTGCGATTGCCGGGGTAAATGCCATTAATATGATGCTAAACGGACCAAGTAAGGTATTTGGCCTTAATGAGCAGTATAATCCTTATAATTATCCTTTGGCAGAGCTTATTGACCCTGCTACAGGTAAAATTAGAAGCGATGCTACTCTTCGCTACAGCGATAACTGGATGGATGAGGTTACGGCACAAAGCCCGATGAGAACAGATAATATTCTGACTCTTACCGGAGGCTCTGATAAAGCCAGGTACATGGCTTCAGTCGGTTATCTGAACGAAGAGGGTATTTTGCGTACCACCTCTTTCAGCCGTTACTCTGGAAGGGCTAATGTTGATGCACAGCCAATTGAGTGGCTTAAGTTCGGTTTGAATACAAACTTTGCCCAAACAACAAGTAACTTCCTTAATGCAACGGGTTCCGCAACATCCAATGTATGGTATTCCTGTATGCTGATGGCACCTATTTACCCTATTTATATTGTTGATGCTTCGGGAAGGCCTGTTCTGGATGAGTTGGGTAAGAAACAATTTGACTATGGTACAAACCGTGCGTCAGGTGCTCAGCAAAACTATAACAGTATTGCGACACTTTATGACGACCGTTTCAGCTCTACCAGTACAAGTGTCAGCGGGCGTACATATGTAGATTTACTAGACTTTAAAACTGGGCCGATTCGCGGACTGAAAATTTCAGCCAACATGGGTGCCGACTTTAGAAACACCCTTCAGCATAACTATGAAAACCCTTATTTTGGTAATGCTGCAGGTTCGTCGGGCCGTTCTTACATGTATAGTACCAATATGTTAAGCTACACACTATCTCAGCTTGTTAACTACAAGAGAACTTTTGCCGATAAGCACAATATTGATTTTCTTGCAGGTCACGAGAACTATGCATACAAGTACAATTACCTGATGGGTGCCAAGTCGGGCTTCCCTTTCGGTGGCTTGTATCAGCTTGCGGCAGCAGCAACTGTAATCACAGCAAACTCATATGAGAATAACTATACAATCGAATCTTATCTTTCAAGATTAAACTATAATTATGACGATCGCTACTACCTTTCAGGATCGTTCCGTCGTGACGGCTCATCAAGATTTGCGAGAGATATCCGCTGGGGTGACTTCTGGTCGGTAGGTGCCAACTGGAGAATTAGCCAGGAGTACTTTATGCAGGGCCTTTCCTGGATGAATAACATGAACATCAGAGCCAGTTTCGGAGTTCAGGGTAACGACAATGTGGGTGGTTACTATCCATGGCAGGCACTTTATAACTTAGGTTATCCTAATGCCGGTCAAAACGGAGCAGTAGTTGCCTCAATTGAGAATGCAGATCTTCGCTGGGAAAAGAATGAGAATCTCAACATAGGTTTCGATGCAAGACTAGTTAACAGAGTATCTATCTCTGCTGAGTGGTATAAGAGAGTAACAAAAGATATGCTTATGGCTTATCCTGTTGCTATGTCAACCGGTTTCAGATCTTACGACAAAAATGTCGGAAGTATGCAGAATACAGGTTTCGAAGTAACTATAGGAACAGACATATTCACCAATAAAGATTTCCGCTGGACCCTCACTCTTATGGGCTCTACAGTTAACAACAAAATACTTAACCTTGCCGATAAACCGGAGATTACTAGCGGTAACTATATTACTAAAGAGGGTGAAGTTCTTAACTCATTCTATGTTCCCCGTTCTGCCGGTGTAGACCCTGCTACAGGATTCCAGCTTTATTGGGTTTGGGATACAGATGCTGAGGGAAATCGCTCTGAGCAGTATATCTCATCTGACAGAGCTAAGGCTGCTGCTTCGAGGGTAATAGCAGGAAACAGAATGCCTAAGATTTACGGATCGATCAGCAACGATTTTAGGATTCTGAATGCTATTGACTTAAGTATTCTTTGTACCTACTCAATAGGAGGTAAGGTTCTTGACGGATTGTATGGAAATCTTATGGATCCTCTTTATCAGGGTAATGCGCTGTCTGCTCACCTTGAGAGAGCTTGGTCTAAGCCGGGTGATATTACCGATATTCCGATTCCTCAGTTGGGAGCAAATACTCAAACTTCTGACCGTAACCTGATAAATGCTTCATATTTTGGCATTAAGAACGTAACAATGGGTTACTCTTTGCCTCAAAGATGGATGCGCAAAATTGGTGTTGAAAATGTAAGAATATCTGCCATTGCCGATAATATTAAACTTTTCACTTATCTGAATGGAATGAATCCTCAGTATAACTTCTCTGGAGGTACTGATTATGCTTACACGCCAACGCGCTCAGTTTCATTGGGTTTGGATATTACTTTTTAATGAGAAATAATAATAAGAGAATAGTTATATGAAAAAAATAATAACATTATTAACAGTAGCGGTTCTTGTATTTAGTTCTTGTGAAAAGGACTATCTGGATACAGTACCTACTGATTCGGTTTCTGGACAATTGATTTTCAGAAATACCGAGAGTGCTATGGTTGCCCTTAACGGTATATACAGAGCACTTTACCTACCTAACAGCGAATGGTTTGGAACGGTCGGAAATGTGCAGCAAAACTTTGGTATTGTTTCACATAATATGGTGGCAGACCTTATGGGAGAAGACTTTGTTCAGGCAGAGCAAGGTAACGGCTGGTTCTATTTCGATTACAGATACGATGTTAGAACCAGATATGCTCTTACATCCTGGAGGCCATACGGGCTCTGGAACTTCTACTACAAGATTATTACTAATGCCAATTATGTTCTGGCTTCAAGAGATCTTATAGAGGGAGAACCTAACAGAATTAAGAGTGTAGTTGGTCAGGCCCTTACTTTGAGAGCTTATGCTTACTATTACCTTACACTTTTCTTCCAGCATACCTATGTAGGGAATGAAAATTCTCCTGGCGTTCCTCTTTATACAGAGCCAACTCTGATCGGAGCTCCTAGGGGGACCCTAAAAAATGTATATGATCAGATTGTTGCTGATTTAACTGAGGGGACCACTCTTCTCAAAGAGGCAAAGGATGGTGGCGTTGTCAGGGCTCATAAATCGCATATAGATTATAACGTTGCCAAGGCAATTCAGGCAAAGGTATATCTGACCATGGAAAACTGGACTGGAGCTGCTGAGGCTGCTGCAGCTGCAAGAAGTGGTTATCCGCTTCTTTCAGGAGATCATCTATATTCAGGATTTAACGATGTTGCTCTCCCTGCAGTATTATGGGGAGGTCAGGTTATTGCGACTGAAGCAGTTTCTGGCGGCTGGGGAACATTCTTCTGCCACATGGATCCAGGTAGTACTCCTGCAGTTATCTCTGCAAACGGTTATGGTATAAACTCCAGAAAGTGTATTGACGCGTGGCTTTATGATCAGATTCCCGCTACTGACAAAAGAAAAGAGTGGTGGAGAGGAGTTGTTTCTCCTGAGGCCAGTTCAGGACCTAACAAGAGTTATGTTCAGTTTAAATATCAGTACAAAAATATTTCTGATTATACGGGTGACTATATCTTCCTGAGAGCAGAAGAGATGCTTCTGATAGAAGCTGAAGCAAGAGCCCGCCTAAATCAGTTTGGTGCTGCAAGAACACTTCTTCTTGAGCTTGGAGCAGTTCGTGACCCAGAAATGGCAGCGCGTATTGCGACAAGGACAGATGCAAATACTTACAACACAAACACCCGTGGTGCATTTGTAACGATAATGGATGAGATTCTTTTCCAGCGCCGTGTTGAACTTTGGTGTGAGGCAGGCCGTCTGTTTGATATTAAGAGACTTAATGTTGGTTTTACCAGAGATTATTCCGGTTCTAACCATTCTCAAAAGCTTCTAACTATCTCAACCGCTGCTAAGTCGAAAGAGTTTGTATTGCCTATACCACAACACGAATTTGATGGTAATGAGAATATGGATATCGAAACAGATCAAAATCCATTATAATGTCAATTAAAACCTAATAGTCAATGAAAAATATAAAGTATATAATAGTATCGTTGGTTTTCTTGTTCACATTTGTATCTTGTGACAAAGATGCCGTAATGCCATATATCGACAAAAGTGATATAGGCAGTGTGGATGCCGCATTTCGTTCGACAGTGCTGGTTCACAATTTGACAGAAGCTGATAATGGTCAGGTTAAAGTTCACATTGTTCGTGGTAACTCCAAGGGGGCAGTCAGTGTTCCTATTGCCATGTCCGGTACCAATGCAGCAAAATTTACACTTCAAACTCAAAGTGTTCAGTTTGCTGACGGTGAGACTGAAGCATTTATAATTTTGGGTTATAATTTTACTGAGTTTAGTCCCGGGGTTAAGTACACAGTTACCCTAAAGATTAGTGATGAGACATTGGTTTCGAAGTCTAAGGTTTCTACCATTAGGGTAGATGCAGAAGTTCCTCTGAACTATGTTTTGATGGGTAACGGAACATATACATCAACAATATATGGTGAGTCGTGGTCGCAGCCTGTACAGCGCGCAGTGATCTCTTCTACTCTTAATTTCTTCCGATTACCAAACTGCTATGAGCCAAACTACCATATTACTTTCAGAGTAAATAATGGAGTAATGGAGATGGATCAGCAGAATATCGGATGGTATTATAGTGCTGAATACGGATATGTATTTATTCAGCCTCAAACAATGTCAATTTCCGGTAAAACACACAGTGTGGTAGCGCGTTTTGTGCTTCCTGCCGGTAATGTTGCATTCGGAGGTACATTCCTTGAAACTATAACTATACCATAGTTATATCCTCTAATTAGTAATTGAGAGTATGTCATTTTTGACATACTCTCTTTTTATGTTTAAATTTGAACAGAAATATTAAGTATATGAAAAAAATTTTCTTTATCCTTTCACTATTATTGATAATGGCATGTGAAGGAGCTCACAAAGGATATTTTATAGAAGGTAAGGTTACAAAGGAAGAGGCCCCTATCAAAAAAGGTGTAGTTTATCTGAGAGAACTCTCGAACAGATCTGTACCGGTAGATTCGGCAATAATTAAGAATGGCAGGTTCAGAATGTCGGGTGAAATTAAGTTTCCGGATAAATATCTATTGTATATTGAGGGCGTGCCCCACTCGATCCCAATATTTCTTGAGAATGAGAGGTATAAGGTTTCTGCCTCAGCAGAGTCTTTGAGAGAGTCCGTTGTCACAGGAGGAGAAACTCAGACTCTTATTAATATTGCAGACAGAGAGAATAAAAAGATTATTGATAAGTATCGGCTTAATGATGTTATTCCCTTGCTAATAGATAGGACTACATCTAAAGAAGTGCGTGATTCGGCAATACAGGTAATGGATCTTGCCAATGAGCGGATGAGATCGGTTGTCGATTCTTTAACGAATATCTCTCCTCTCTCTTATTATTCACTTAATGTTCTTGCCGAAACTTCAAAAAGAGCTGATTTGGATATTGTAAAAGATCGTTTTAAAGTTTTTCAAAACAGTGATCTCTTTAATGACCACCCATATTTGAATAGAATTTCTGAGGTCATACAAATAAGAGAGCAGTTGAAGCCGGGCATGATTGCCCCTGACTTTATTTTACCTGAAATGGGGGGCAGGGAATACTCTCTTGCAGAATTATATTCCAAAAGCAGTAAGACGATGCTGCTATTCTGGAACTCAATGAGTACAGAGAGTATTGATTATTGTAATCAACTAAAACCATACTATGAAAGATACTCCACAGAGGGATTCAATATTATAACTATTGCTGTTGGTGATATAGAGATTAGCTGGAAAAGTGTTACGGCTGATCACAGCTTTAATTGGATTCAGTTGTTCGACAACACTAGAGATATACTTACAAATAGATATAATATCACTACTATTCCATATAATTTATTAATTGACAGTAGTGGAATTATTTTAGAACATAATGTATCTGTCGAAAGGTTGTCATATTATTTTTAGTATATTTGTAGGTTAATTTTTAAAGAAGACAGATAGATGTATAAATATTTAAAATACTCACTTTTTGTACTTTTCTCTTTTGTTATTATTTCATGTGACAAAGAACCGCCGGCACAACTGGAGTTATCGGCGTATGAAATTTTAATACCTAATGTTGGTGCGCAGGAAAAAATAATGGTTCAGAGTAACGGAAAGTGGACAGCTACTGTTTCGGCTACATGGTGCACCATATCACCTATGAGCGGAGATGGAAATAGTGAGATAACAATAACAGCAAGCGATAATATTGGATCTCAGGAGAGAAGGGTAACTCTCTATGTTACCAGCAGGAATTTGCAGAAGAATGCGATAATTACTCAGGATATCCCATCTCTAAATATTGATCAGTCAGAGTTTATACTATCAAAAGGGGCGGAAACAAAGAGCCTGTTAATTACTTCTAATACAAGATGGCAGATTAACATCCCTGCAGAGGCAACCTGGTTAATGGCCAGTCCTATGTCGGGAGAGGGAAATAAGGAGGTTCTCTTTACAATTAGTAGTAACGAAGGCCCAGCCAGAGAGGTGTATGTAAGTGTTGATTTTGCCAACACTCACAAGAGTCTGAGGGTATCTCAGGAGAGAGGTCTTAATTCACCTCCGGGTGTTCCGAATTTAAAATCACCTCCAAATTCGTCTACTGATGTTACCAGATTACCGGCGTTTAGATGGGGTTCTGTTAAAGATCCTGACGGTGATGAAGTCTCTTACAGAATAGCTTACTCTTCAAATCAGACAGACTGGACATATTCGTCGTGGTTGAATGATAGTCTCTATTATCTTAAGGAGACTCTAACCGCAACCCAAACCTATTATTGGAAAGTTGAGGTAAAGGACAATCTGGGTGCTTCAAGCGTATCGGATATTAATGCTTTTACAACCGGTACAAAAACAAGTTATTTTGATGGAGAGTACAGGGTTGCCCAATCTGCCGTTAACGGAGTTGTACCCTCTGAAATACTTTTTATTGGAGATGGTTATATGGCAGAAGATTTTGTAGAGGGAGGACAGTTTGATAAAGACATGGATGAGGGAATTGAGTATTTCTTTGATGTAGAACCATATAAAACATACAGAGAGTACTTTACAGTATATAAGCAAGCTGCATACTCGAGGGACAGGGGCGTTAGTCAAACTGACAGGAGTATTTCACGAAATACTAAGTTTAAATCAGATTTTTTAGGCGGCTCATCGTTGTCTACCCAGACAGAAGAGGTTTTCTACTATGCAAGAAAAATTGATGGGGTAGATGACGAAAAACTAAAAAATCTTTTGATTATTTTAATACTAAACGAAAACAGATATGCCGGAACTTGCTGGATGTGGTCTGACGGAAAAGCTATTGCAATTGTTCCTATGAGCAGATCTACCTCTTCAGGAGCACATTACAGGAATATACTTCACCACGAAGCAGGAGGCCATGGATTTGGCCGTTTGGCAGATGAGTATATTACCTCTGCTAATAGTGGTAAAATGATATCAGAAGAGGACAAAAAGCGATTTGAAAATTTTGAAAGATATGGCTTTTATCCAAATGTATCCCTTACAGGGGATGTTACTACCGTTAAGTGGCACTATTTTATTAACAGATTAGGGTATAATAGGGTTAATACATATCAGGGTGCTTTTTACTGGTCTCTTGGCGCATGGAGATCAGAGATTTCAAGTTGTATGATTCAGAATGAACCCTACTTCAATGCTCCTTCAAGAGAGGCAATTGTAAGGAGAATTCTTGAAACAGCAGGTGAGGAGTATACTTTAAACAAATTTCTTGAGAAAGATACCGAGAGAGCACCAAATCAGTCGGCCGTAATGCAGACAAAGAGTATTAATCCTCTTACATTTGTTCCTCTTGCTCCTCCGGTAATAGTATATTAGTAAATTGATTTTACAAATAAAAAAGCTGCCCGAAAGGCAGCTTTTTTTATTTTGTAGAAAGAGTTGTTTTTACTCATCTTCCTTCTTGCTTTTAAAAGCTCTTTGGTAGTCGTCTTTAGAAGTTACAATAATTTTTTCGAAGCTTCTGGTTCCGGTACCGGCTGGTATAAGATGACCGCAGATAACATTCTCCTTGAGTCCTTCGAGGGTGTCTTTTTTTCCGAATGTAGCAGCTTCCGAAAGCACTTTGGTTGTCTCCTGAAAAGATGCAGCTGACATAAAACTATTGGTTCTGAGTGCTGCCCTGGTAATACCCTGTAAAATTTGGTTAGATGTTGCAGGAACGGCATCTCTAGCTTCAACTGTTTTAAGGTCGCGTCTTTTCAGCATCGAGTTAACTTCACGAAGTCGCCTTACGGTAACAATCATTCCCGGCTTTAACTCATTAGAGTCTCCGGCGTCGAGGACAACTTTTTTATCGTAAATATCATCGTTTTCCAGCATAAATTCCCATTTGTCAACAAGTTGTTCGGGAAGGAACCTTGTGTCGCCCGGATCAACTATCTCCAGTTTACGCATCATTTGTCTTACGATAATTTCGAAGTGCTTATCGTTGATTTTAACACCCTGCATTCTGTAAACCTCCTGGATTTCGTTTACAATGTATTCCTGAACCTTGGTAGGTCCCTGAATTGCAAGGATATCTGTTGGGGAAATAGCACCGTCGGAAAGAGCCATACCTGCTCTGATGTAGTCGTTCTCCTGGACCAAAATCTGTTTAGAAAGTGGCACAAGATAACGCATCTCTTCTCCTGTCTTCGATTTTACGATAATTTCGCGGTTTCCTCTTTTAATTTTACCCATCTCAACCTCTCCGTTAATAGCTGAAACTACAGCTGGATTTGAAGGGTTTCTTGCTTCAAAAAGTTCGGTAACTCTGGGAAGACCGCCGGTTATATCACCTGACTTTCCAATTGCTCTCGGAATTTTAACAATGATATCTCCGGCTTTTACCTTTTTACCATTCTCAACAATAAGGTGAGCACCTACAGGCAGGTTGTATTGACGCAACTCCTGCTTGTTGTCGTCCATAATCCTGATTGTCGGATTCTTCGATTTATCGCGGGATTCAATTATAACCTTCTCTTTGTGAAGAGAGTACTCGTCGGCTGCCTCTTCGCGATAGGTTACACCCTCTATTAAGTTGTCGAACAACACCTTTCCTCCGGTCTCTGCTATTGTTAATGCATTGTAAGCATCCCATTCGCAAATTTTGTCACCTTTGGCTACGGTATCTCCGTTTTTGTAATAGAGAGTTGCTCCGTAAGGAACATTATGAGTAGATAAAACGATACCTGTATTAACATCCACAATCCGCATCTCAGCAGTTCGGCCGATAACGATTTCTGATTTTTCTCCGTTTTCAAACTCTTTAATCAAAGTTCTCAATTCTTCGAACTCAATTTTTCCATCGTAACGGGCTACAATCTCGTTTTCCGAAGCAATACTAGATGCTGTACCTCCCACGTGGAATGTACGAAGAGTAAGCTGAGTACCGGGCTCTCCGATAGACTGGGCTGCGATTACTCCGACAACCTCTCCTATCTCTACCATTTTGCCTCTGGCCAGATTCCTTCCATAGCATTTTGCACAAACACCTTTCTTAGATTCGCAGGTAAGAACAGATCTTATTTCGACATGCTCAATAGGGAGTGTCTGGATAAGATCGGCAATCTCTTCTGTAATCTCCTGGCCTGTATCTACAATTTTTTCTCCTGTGAGAGGATTGTAAATATCATGCACAGAGGTTCTTCCTAAAATGCGGTCGTACAAAGATTCAACTATTTCATCTTTGTTTTTAATAGCAGTGGCAACAAGTCCTCTTAGGGTTCCGCAGTCGTCTTCGTTTATTATTACATCGTGCGATACGTCAACCAAACGACGGGTAAGATATCCTGCGTCAGCGGTTTTAAGGGCGGTATCGGCAAGACCTTTACGAGCTCCGTGGGTTGAGATAAAGTATTCGAGAACAGACAAACCCTCTTTAAAGTTGGATAGAATAGGGTTTTCAATAATCTCGGCAGAGGCAGAACCCGATTTCTGGGGTTTTGCCATAAGACCTCTCATACCTGATAACTGACGAATCTGCTCTTTTGATCCCCTTGCTCCGGAGTGAAGCATCATATAAACAGGGTTAAACCCTTGTTTATCGTTTGCTATTCTCTTCTCAACTATGTTTGTTAGCTTAGAGTTTGTTGAGGTCCAGATGTCTATTATCTGATTGTATCTCTCATTGTTTGTAATTAAACCGTTGTTGTAAGAGAACAATATATTTTCAACCTGCTTGTAGCCATCTTCTATAAGAGTTGCTTTTTCTTCAGGTATAATTACATCTTCTAGATTGAATGAGAGTCCTCCTTTGAAGGCCATCTTAAATCCAATCTCTTTGATATCATCGAGAAATTGAGCTGTTCTTGCTACTCCTGCAACCTTAAGGACATTTCCAATAATGTCTCTCAGAGATTTTTTGGTCAGTACTTCATTAATGTAGCTAACTTCGTCGGGAACAACCTGGTTAAAGAGAATCCTACCTACAGTAGTTTTGATGATTTTGCTCCCTTTTGACAAGTCGCGGATGTCGTTAGGTATTCTTACATCTATTTCGGCGTGGAGTTCAACAGTTCCCTCGTTATGACCAATAATAACCTCTTCCGGGCCATAAAACTTCATCCCTTCTCCCTTGGCCCCGGGTTTTGCTTTTGTTATATAGTAAAGACCGAGTACCATGTCCTGTGATGGAACGGTTATCGGAGCTCCGTTAGCCGGATTCAGAATGTTGTGTGAGCCGAGCATTAAAAGCTGAGCTTCGAGAATTGCTGCATTTCCGAGTGGCAGGTGAACTGCCATCTGGTCGCCGTCAAAGTCGGCGTTAAAAGCTGTACACGACAGAGGGTGAAGTTGTATCGCTTTTCCCTCAATAAGCTTTGGCTGAAATGCCTGAATACCGAGGCGGTGAAGGGTAGGGGCACGGTTAAGCATTACCGGATGGCCCTTCATTGCGTTTTCTAGGATATCCCAGATTACCGGATCTTTGCGATCTACAATTTTTTTGGCCGATTTAACTGTTTTAACTATTCCTCTTTCAATTAGTTTCCTTATTACAAAAGGCTTAAACAGTTCGGCTGCCATATCTTTAGGGATACCGCATTCGTGCATTTTTAGCTCCGGACCTACGACAATCACTGAACGGGCTGAGTAGTCGACTCTTTTTCCGAGAAGGTTTTGACGAAAACGTCCCTGCTTGCCTTTAAGACTATCTGAGAGCGATTTTAGAGTTCTGTTTGCCTCTGTTTTAACAGCATTCGATTTTCTAGAATTGTCAAAAAGTGAATCTACCGCCTCCTGAAGCATCCTTTTTTCATTTCTAAGAATTACTTCGGGAGCTTTGATTTCGATGAGTCTTTTCAGTCGGTTATTTCTTATGATAACCCTTCTGTAAAGATCATTAAGGTCTGAAGTTGCAAAACGGCCTCCGTCAAGAGGCACAAGAGGCCTTAATTCAGGTGGAATTACCGGGATAACTTTTAAAATCATCCACTCCGGTTTATTTACATCCACAGATTCGCGAAATGCCTCAACAACGCTGAGCCTTTTAAGAGCTTCTGCTTTTCTTTGCTGTGAGGTTTCAGTCTCTGTTTTATGACGAAGATCGTATGAGAGTTCATCTAACTTAATTCTGCCAAGCATTTTATAAATAGCTTCAGCACCCATTCCTGCGATAAATTTATTGGGGTCATCATCGTCAAGAAGTTGATTCTCTTTTGGAAGAGAGTCGAGAATATTTAGGTATTCATCTTCTGTCAGGAAGTCATGTTCTTTAACTCCGTCTTCGGCCTTGACTCCGGCCTGAATAACTATATACCTTTCGTAATATATAATTGCTTCAAGTTTTTTTGATGGAATACCCAGAAGGTATCCAATTTTATTCGGAGTGCTTCTGAAATACCAAATATGGGCAACAGGAACTGTTAATGAGATGTGTCCCATTCTCTCTCTTCTTACCTTTTTCTCGGTAACCTCAACTCCGCAACGGTCGCAGACAATACCTCTGTAGCGAATTCTCTTGTATTTGCCGCAGTGACACTCGTAATCTTTGTATGGACCAAAGATTCTCTCACAAAAGAGTCCGTCTCTCTCCGGTTTATAAGTTCTGTAGTTGACAGTCTCAGGCTTTAAAACTTCACCTGATGATCTTTCCAGAATCTCTTCGGGAGAGGCCAGACTAATTGTAATCTGGTTAAAATTACTCTTTACCTTTATATCTTTCTTTGTAGACATATTATTCTGTTTCAAAGATTTGCTAAACAATATATTATTAATCCAGGTTGATGCTGAGGCCTAAGCCGCGAAGTTCGTGTAACAGAACATTCAGCGATTCCGGAATTCCTGCAGCCGGCATTGGGTCACCCTTAACAATCGCTTCATAAGCGCGGGATCTGCCGGTTACATCATCAGATTTAATAGTCAGTATCTCCTGAAGAATATTGGCCGCACCAAAGGCCTCAAGGGCCCAGACCTCCATCTCTCCGAATCTTTGACCACCGAATTGTGCCTTACCACCCAAAGGTTGCTGTGTAATCAGCGAGTATGGCCCAATTGATCTTGCATGCATCTTATCGTCCACCATGTGACCGAGTTTCAGCATATAGATTATACCTACCGTTGCCGGCTGGTCGAATAATTCACCTGATCCGCCGTCGCGAAGGTATGTCTTACCGTACTTCGGAACTCCGGCTTTATCAGTGAATTCACAGATTTCGTCGAGTTTGGCTCCGTCAAATATCGGACTGCTAAACTTGAGATCAAGTTTTTGTCCGGCCCAGCCAAGTACAGTTTCATAAATCTGACCAAGGTTCATCCTTGAAGGTACACCAAGAGGATTCAGAACGATATCTACTGTTGATCCATCTTCAAGGAATGGCATATCTTCGTCCCTAACAACCTTTGCAACAATACCTTTATTTCCGTGACGACCCGCCATTTTATCCCCAACGCGTATTTTACGCTTCTTGGCAATATAAACCTTGGCAAGCTGCATTATCCCTGTGGGGAGCTCGTCTCCGATTGTAAGATTGTATTTAATTCGCTTAAGTTCGGCATCAAACTCTTTGTGTGCAATAAGGTAGTTATTTATCAGTAGCTTAATAAGATTATTAATGTGCTTGTCAGCTGTCCATTTAATCGGATTGATGTTTTCATAATCAATTTTGTCAAGCTGATCTAACTTAAATTCTACTCCTTTGCCGATAATTTCTGTGCCATACAGGTCGGTAATTCCCTGAGATGTTTTGTCCTGAAGAATTGCAAAAAGCCTCTCAAGAAAGTTCTGGCGCAGATGGCTGGCTTTACGGGCAAAATTCTCTTCTGCTTGCTGAATCTGATTTTTTGAGACATTCTTGCCTTTTTTAGAATTCTCTTTAGCTACCCTTGAGAAGAGTCTTTTATCAATAACAGTACCTCTCAGTGACGGCGAGGCCTTTAGAGAAGCATCCTTAACATCACCTGCCTTATCTCCGAAAATAGCTCTGAGAAGTTTCTCTTCCGGTGAGGGGTCACTCTCTCCTTTAGGAGTGATTTTACCTATCAGAATATCGCCAGGTTCAATATTGGCTCCGATTCTGATGATACCATTTTCGTCAAGATCCTTTGTTGCCTCTTCGCTTACATTCGGAATGTCAGCAGTAAGTTCTTCCATTCCTCTCTTTGTGTCGCGGACTTCCATGGTGTATTCGTCTACATGAATAGAGGTGAACACATCTTCGCGGAGCAATCTTTCGGAGATAACTATAGCATCTTCGAAGTTGTAACCCTGCCATGGCATAAATGCAACTTTAAGGTTTCTTCCGAGTGCCAGTTCTCCGTTTTCTGTAGCGTATCCTTCTGTAAGAATCTTTCCGGCTTCTACCTTATCACCTTTTTTAACTATAGGTTTAAGAGTCACCGATGTATTCTGATTGGTTTTTCTGAACAGAGGTAGTCTGTAGACTGTAATTTCAGGGTCGAAGCTTACAAATCGCTCCTGTTCGTTCATCTCATATTTAATATGAATCTCCCTGGCGTCTACGTAAACAACTTCACCTTTACCTCTTGCTGTAATTTGAATTCGGGAGTCTTTTACAACAGGTCCCTCGAGTCCGGTTCCCACAATTGGGGCTTCGGGTTTAATAAGAGGAACTGCCTGACGCATCATATTCGAACCCATTAAAGCTCTGTTTGCATCATCGTGCTCGAGGAAAGGAATGAGGGAGGCGGCTATGGATGCAATCTGATTGGGTGAAACATCAACAAGGTGCACATCCTCTTTACCTACAACAGGATAGTCTGCCTCAAAGCGGCATTTTATCCTTTCGTCGGTCATCATACCTTGTTCGTTAATGTGTACATTGGCCTGCGCTACCATCTTCTCTTCTTCGTCTTCGGCACTCATGTACACAATCCCTTTTACAGTCATATCTACTTTTCCCTCTTCAACTTTGCGGTAAGGGGTCTCTATAAAGCCAAGGTCGTTAATCTTTGCATAAACGCATAGAGAGGAGATGAGTCCGATATTCGGACCCTCAGGAGTCTCAATCGGGCACAGACGTCCGTAGTGAGTATAGTGAACGTCTCTTACTTCAAAACCGGCTCTGTCTCTTGACAGACCTCCAGGACCCAGTGCAGAAAGACGGCGTTTGTGTGTCATCTCTGCCAAAGGGTTAGTCTGATCCATAAATTGTGAAAGCTGGCTTGTCCCGAAGAATGAATTAATAACTGAGGAGAGAGTTTTAGCATTTATAAGGTCGATAGGGGTAAACACCTCATTGTCCCTTACATTCATTCTCTCCCTTATTGTGCGTGCCATTCTTGAAAGTCCGACACTGAATTGATTTGCAAGCTGTTCTCCGACTGTTCTGATTCTTCTGTTACTAAGATGGTCGATATCGTCTACAATTGCTTTTGAGTTAATAAGTTGTATTAAATAACGAATTATCTCAATAATATCTTGCTTAGTGAGGACTCTCGTCTCTTCTGAAATATTCAGGTTTAATTTGTGGTTCAGACGATAGCGTCCTACCTCTCCTAAATCATATCTTTTATCGGAGAAGAACAATTTATCTATTACATCTCGGGCTGTTGCCTCGTCGGGTGGTTCAGAATTCCGTAATTGACGGTATGTATAGAAAATCGCCTCTTTTTCCGAGTTTGTCTGGTCTTTTTGCAGTGTATTGTGAATGATAGCAAAGTCATTGACATTTGCATCTTCTTTATGGACAAGTATTGTATCTACACCCGACTCCAGAATGAGCTCAAGGTGATGCTCTTCAATTACTGTCTCTCTGTCGATAACTATGTCGTTGCGTTCTATATAAACAACCTCTCCTGTATCCTCATCTACAAAATCTTCATTCCAGGTTTTCAGCACTCTCGCTGCCAGTTTGTTGCCTATACATTTTTTCAGATTGGTCTTGTTGACCTTTACTTCGTTTGCCAGTCCGAAAATATCGAGGATATCTTTGTCTCCTTCGTATCCGATGGCTCTTAATAGGGTTGTTACGGGTAACTTTTTCTTTCGGTCGATATATGCATACATTACATTGTTAATGTCTGTTGCAAATTCGATCCATGATCCTTTAAATGGAATAATTCTGGCTGAATAAAGTTTTGTTCCGTTTGCATGAACACTTTGGCCAAAAAATACTCCGGGTGAGCGGTGAAGCTGAGATACAACAATCCTTTCGGAACCATTAATCACAAAAGTGCCTCTGGGTGTCATATATGGGATAGTGCCCAGGTAGACATCCTGAATGACTGTGTCAAAGTCCTCGTGTTCGGGATCGGTGCAGTAAAGCTTAAGCTTTGCTTTTAGCGGAACACTGTATGTCAGTCCTCTGTCCAGACACTCTTCAATGGTGTATCTCGGAGGGTCAATAAAATAATCTATAAATTCCAGGACAAAGTTGTTGCGTGTGTCGGTTATCGGGAAGATCTCCTGAAAAACTTTGTACAGACCTTCGTTCTTACGATTTTCCGGTGTTGTTTCTAACTGGAAGAAGTCTTTGAAAGACTTCAGCTGGACTTCTAAAAAATCTGGATAATCTAACAGAGATCTTGAAGTCGCGAATGTAATCCGCTGATTTATATTTTTTTGCGACATTGTTTTCGGATTAGTTGAAAAATAATAAAATAACGACAAAAAGGTTTAGAGCCTTAATGGCCCTAAACCTGATGGTATTCCCCGATCAACGGGTTGTGGAGTTATTTAATTTCAACTTCTCCGCCCGCTTCTTCTATTTGAGATTTCACTTGTTCGGCTTCAGTTTTGGAAACTTTTTCCCTGATTGCCTTAGGAGCTGCATCTACAAGTTCTTTTGCTTCTTTAAGGCCAAGACCGGTGATCTCTTTAACAACCTTAACTATTTGTAATTTAGCTTGTCCTGCTGAAATAAGAACAACATCAAACTGAGTTTGTTCAACCTCTTCAGCGGCAGCGCCGGCTGCAGGAGCAGCTACTGCAACAGCAGCAGCAGCAGGTTCAATTCCATATTCTTCTTTAAGAATTTTTGCCAATTCCTGAACTTCTTTAACAGACAGGTTAACTAATTCTTCTGCAAATTTTTTGATATCTGCCATGG
>CAYGGD010000030.1:14684-17383 GCA_964349315.1 uncultured Muribaculaceae bacterium | reverse complement strand
GGGGGCAGTTTTTAAAAAAAGGAGATTAAAAATCTCCTTTTTATAAAAAATATTTACCGATGTCTCGGCCCCTTATCGCCATATCTTCCGCCACTTCCGCCATTTCTGCCTCCCCGAGAAGGAGGTCCGCTGTCAGGTCGAGGTTTTCTTACCGGCTCTACATAACCTTCAGGTTTTTCAAGCAAAGCTTTTCTGGATAAACGCATCTTTCCGCTCTTTTGATCAACTTCGAGAAGTTTTACTTCAACCTGGTCACCTATATTTAATACATCTTCTACCTTATCGACCTTTTTCCAATCTAATTCAGAAATGTGCAACAACCCTTCTTTGCCTGGCAATATTTGCACAAAGGCGCCAAATTCCAGAATTGACACAACCTTACCATTATATATGGTTCCCTCTTCGGGTACGGTTGTAATCCCTTTTATCCAGTTTAGGGCAGCATCCATGTTCTCCTTATTCTCTCCGAATATCTCAACAATGCCGGTTCCCTCCTGCTCCGTAATGGTAATGGTTGTATCTGTGGTTTTCTGAATCTCCTGAATAACCTTTCCGCCTGAACCGATAACAGCACCGATAAATTCGCCAGGAATAACCACAGAAACAATTCTTGGTGTGTGAGGTTTAAGCTCTTCTCTAGGTGCATCAAGTGTTTTCATCATCTCACCCATAATGTGAAGGCGCCCTTGTCTTGCCTGCTCCAGCGCTTGTTCAAGCACTTCAAAAGAGAGTCCATCAACTTTAATGTCCATTTGGGTGGCTGTTATACCATCTACCGTACCGGTAACTTTAAAGTCCATATCTCCAAGATGATCCTCATCTCCCAGAATATCGGAAAGAATTGCATAGCGGCCGTCTCCCCCTTCAGAGATCAGACCCATTGCAATGCCTGAAACCGGTTTTTTAATTTTTATTCCGGCATCCATTAGTGCCAGTGTCCCCGAACAAACGGTAGCCATTGAAGAGGATCCGTTAGACTCCAGAATATCTGACACCACTCTTACTGCGTAAGGGTTTTCCTCTCCTGTCGGTACTACATATTTTAAAGCTCTTAAAGCAAGATTTCCATGACCAATTTCTCTGCGTCCGGTACCTCTGTATGGTTTGGCATCTCCTGTTGAGAAAGGAAGGAAATTATAATGAAGCACGAACGGCTCCGACCCCTCAACCAACACCTCATCTACAGATTTCATATCTAATCTTGTACCAAGCGTTACTGTCGTAAGAGCTTGTGTTTCGCCCCTCGTAAAAATGGCCGAACCGTGAGTAGCTGGCAAATAGTCAACTTCGCACCATATAGGTCGTATATCAGAAGTTGCACGACCATCCAGGCGAACACCTTCGTTAAGAACCAAATCCCTCATCGCCTTTTTCTCCACATCGTGGTAGTACCTCCCGATCATCCCAAGTTTTTCCTCTCTTTCCTCTTCAGGTATAGTGGCAATAAACTCCTCTTTTAAAGCTTCAAATGCACTCGTTCTCTCCTGTTTTGCACTAGGGGTCTTGGCAATATTATAGCATTTATCGTAGCAATAATTGAAAACCGCCTCTTTAAGATCTGCATCATTGGTTTCGTGACAATACTCTCTTTTAACTGTTTTGCCTGTCTCTTCCATAAGCTCCAGCTGGGCCTTGCAATGTGTTTTTATCTCTGCATGGGCAAATTTAATTGCCTCAAGCATCTCGGCCTCACTAATCTCCTTAAACTCACCCTCTACCATCATTATGTTTTCCAGTGTACCGGCAACCATAATATCAATATCTGAGAGTTTCAGTTCGTTAAAAGTAGGGTTAATAACCATTTGGCCATCTATCCGGGCTACTCTTACTTCAGAGATTGGCCCGTTAAAAGGGATATCACTTACAGCCAAGGCAGCAGATGCAGCCAGACCCGCAAGGGCATCGGGCATAATATTCTTATCTGCCGATATCAGGTTTACATTCACAAACACTTCGGCATGGTAATCGTCCGGAAACAGAGGACGGAGTGCTCTGTCGATAAGACGCGAAACAAGAATCTCAGAGTCATTCGGACGACCCTCTCTTTTGAGAAATCCTCCGGGATACCTCCCTGCCGAAGCATATTTCTCTTTGTACTCTACCGAAAGGGGCATAAAATCTGTACCCTCTCTGGCCTCTTTTGCGGCTACAACAGTGGCAAGAAGCATAGTCTTGCCCATTTTCACCAATACCGAACCGTCTGCCTGTTTGGCCAGTTTACCGGTTTCGATTTCAATTTCTCTTCCATCTCTAAGCTGGATGGTCTTTTTAATAATGTTCATATAAAACAAATAGGTGCAACCCGACTCTCCCTGTGAGAGTTGATTAATAATACAAATTCCGCAATACCCCCGACCCCGAGTTGCCTTGATTTAGCCGGGAGCATCATATCAAAATATGTTTGTGCAAATTTAATCAGATTATCAGAGGATAATGCTGTTTTGAAAATAAATTTGAATTGTTTGAAACAAAAAAGGTGCCAAATGGCACCTGTATGCTTTATTTACGAAGGTTAAGCGCCTTCACTATGTTTCTGTATCTCTCAATGTCGTTTTCCTTCAAGTAATCGAGAAGACGACGCCGTTTACCTACAAGCTTAAGCAAAGATCTTTGTGTAGAAAAATCTTTTTTGTTAGCTTTCAGGTGATTGGTTAAGTGAGCGATACGGTAGGAAAATAAAGCTACCTGACTCTCAGGAG
>CAYGGD010000030.1:0-14674 GCA_964349315.1 uncultured Muribaculaceae bacterium | reverse complement strand
GCATTAGACTTTCCGTATTGTCCGAAAATCTCTTGCTTTTTGTCTTTGTCAAGATAGGTTGCCATTAATCTAAGCAATTGATAATTTTGATTCTACCCCAAAATTGGGAGTGCAAAGTTACATATTATTTTTGACTACGCAAGTTATTTAAGTAATTTTGCCAAAAGCAACTTGAAGGTTATGATAAAATTCGATGAGGCGGTCGGTACAGTACTTCGCAACCCTCTTACCCTAAATAAAAAATCGGTATCTATTGCAGAATGCAGTGGTTTGGTGTTATCCCAAGCTGTTTTCTCAGATAGAGATATCCCACCATTCAACAAATCGGCTGTTGACGGTTATGCATTCCGGATCGAAGATGTTGAGAAAAACTTAAAAATCTGTGAATTGATACAGGCAGGAGCTATGCCCGAAAGAGAGACAGGCAAAGGAGAATGCAGTAAAATAATGACCGGAGCAATGGTCCCGGATGGTGCCGACTGTGTGGTAATGATAGAGGAGACATCCTCAGATGGAAACTCCGTTAAAATAGTTCCACAAGAGAAGATACTAAAAAAATGGTCTAACATCTGCCTTAAAGGAGAGGATGCAAGGGAAGGAACAGAGCTTCTTGCAAAAGGGACTATACTAAATGCATCCCACATTGCGGTGTTGGCCTCTGCAGGAGTTGCATCCCCAATTGTTTCAACCAGTCCGGTTGTCGGTATAATATGCACCGGAAACGAAATAGTTGAACCGAGAGCCACTCCTGAATTATATCAGATAAGAAATTCCAATGGATGGCAGCTTCTTGCTCAAACATCTGAAAGCAAAGCAGAATCAAAATACTACGGTATTGTTGCCGACAACAAAGAGTTACTTTTGAAAGCTATTGTAAAAGCAACCGAAGAGTGTGATATTATGTTAATTACCGGAGGTGTCTCGATGGGAGAGTTCGACTATGTTCCATTTGTTCTCAAAGAGGCTGGGTATACAATTCTTTTCGACAGAATAGCAGTACAGCCCGGCAAACCAACCACATTTGCCGTAATTAAGAATGGTGAAAAGACAACTAAAGCTGTTTTTGCACTTCCCGGCAACCCTGTCTCCTCGTACATCCAGTTTGAAATGCTGGTAAAACCATATATATATAAATGTATGGGGGCAGACTACTCTCCTCTCAAGCTCAAATTAAAATCATCCGAATTAATAGAGAGAAAAAGAGCCGACAGAATGGCCTTTATTCCGGTTAAGTTATCAAAAGAGGGAACATTCAGCAGGGTTAATTACAACGGATCTGCACACATTTCAGCTATTACCGGTTCTGATGGTATTGCCGTTATTCAGGAAGGACAATACGAGATATCCGAAAATGAGTTATCCACTGTTTATCTATTCAGTTAAATAGCTCATATTGTGGAAAAAACCTTTATTCATCCTGTTATTGGTGAAATTAAAATTCGCAGATCTCTGACAAGCAGGGCCATCAGGTTGTATGTTCACCACCAAAATGGGATCAGCATAACAATTCCTCTGTTTGTAAGTGTAAATCAGGCAGAATCTTTCGTTAATTCAAAAACCGCCTGGATCACAAGAGCTCTGGAGAGACAAAAAAAGAGAGCAGAAAAATATAATTTGCACTACAGAGACGGATACTCTGTAAAGACCCTTAATGGTTATGTACACTTTTCTCTAAACAACAACAGAGTACCTGCTTTAACCGGAAGCGCTTTTAATAAAACAATCTTTTACAATTCGGACACCCCAAGAAAAGCGGTAACCGAACTATTCGATAAAGCAATCCGAAAGCTTGCCTCAGATTATCTGCCCAAAAGAGCTGTGGAGATTGCAGAAAAACACCGTTTTGAATATAACCGTATCTTTTTGAAAAACAACTTATCAAACTGGGGAAGCTGCTCGTCAAAGAGAAACATCAATTTAAATATTCATCTTATCCGCCTGCCGCAGGAGTTATGTGACTTTATTATTCTTCACGAAATGTGTCATCTGAAGTACAGAAATCACGGTGAAGAATTTCATACTCTTTTAAATAGTCTGTGTGACGGCAGAGAGAAGGAATTCAACAAAATACTTAAAGAGTACGCTCCCCGTCTTATATAAAAAATGCCGGCTTGGTAACCGGCATTTTCAGATTTACATTTCAAAGCCCTCTATTTGGTAAGATTACTTACTCTAATAAACAGAGAGTCTACTCCTGTAAGGAGATCTTTGTTTATCTCTTTAAAGTGCTTTTTAATGTTCTCTTTGTCAGGATTATTGACTCTTTCAAAAAGTTTGTTTCTCAAATCCACTGCATCATTCATTACATCTATAATATCTTCTGGATTTTTTTCCGGATTGATGAATAAAAAAGTCCAGCAATCTGAAACGACTTCTGATATCAAATAATCAATATCCTTTTTAATGACTCTTAAACTTGCCATAATTATAATTAAGTTAATTTAGTAACACCTATGCCCGGCTTATCGAACAGAGTTATCTTTCCGTCTACAATCTTTGTGCCGTCGAATATATCATTTGAAATTAATAGATTGCCGTCAAGATCTGCCCACTCTGTTTCTGTTGCAAGCTGAGCAGCAGCAGAAATAGCACAAGAGGTTTCGGTCATACATCCTATCATAAGCCGCATATTGAGAGACCTTCCAAGAGAGATCATCTCTCTGGCCTCGCGCATACCTGTGCATTTCATCAGTTTAATATTGATTCCGTGATAGGCTCCCTTTAATTTAGGCACATCTGTAAGACGCTGACATGCTTCGTCTGCAATAATTGGGAGAGGGCTCCTTTCAGTAAGCCATGCAGACTCTTCATACCATAGTTTTGGCATCGGCTGCTCAATCATTGTAACCCCCTTTTCATTAAGCCAGTGAATCATATCCAAAGCATAATGTTTGTCTCTCCAACCCTGATTGGCATCAATATAGATAGTTTTATCTGTAACAGAACGAATTGTGTTAATCATCATTCTGTCTGTTTCATCATCAACACCCAGCTTAACCTTTATAATATTATAAGGAGCTGCCTCATGAGTCTTCTGCCTAACCACATCTTCCTTATCTAAACCAACTGTAAAAGAGGTATCGGGAGTTGTAGCAGGATTGAATCCCCATATTTTCCACCATGGCTGACCCATTATTTTACCAACAAGGTCGTGCAGGGCAATATCAACAGCCGCTTTTGCAGCAGTGTTATTTAGTGCAATTGAATCCACATAGGCAAGAATATCCTGAATACGGAAAGGAGAATCGAATCTGGAAAGATCAATCTTTTTAAGAAAATCCATTGCCGAGGCCTGAGTCTCTCCAAGATACGGGGGCATTGACGCCTCACCGTAACCGGTATACCCATCCCAGGAAATTTCAGTCAAAACTATAGGGGTGTGAGTTCTTGTAAAACCAGCAATAGTAAACGGATGTTTTAACATTGCATCAAAGGGTTCCCACCTAAGGGCAAGCTTTTTACTACCTCCTGCTTTGGCAGCGGATGATCTCTTTTGAGCAAAGATATCCATCGGATTAATCAGAGCTGCAGCTGCAGTCATTAGTCCCGCTGACTTGATAAAGTTTCTTCTTGTTGTTGTTTTACTCATTACAAAAAATATTCTTTATTTAACATTATACCACTTGTGATTTTTCACAGAAACAATCTCGCTATCCTGATCTATTTGATTTACAAACCTTTTTGCTCTTACAAGACGCTCTGCTCCTGAGTAGTAGTTGTAGGTGTCGGGAATAAGGGAGTTGATTTTTACCGAAGTAGCTGAGTGAATAAACTCCCCGTTTGATGTGTAAAAACCAACATGGGTTATTCTCTCTCTCCTCTCCTCGGTTGCTTTTGTTCCAAAGAAAAGAAGGTCTCCTGGACGAAGATTCTCAAGCCCCTCGCTAATATCAACCTCTTCACCCGTCTGAGCCTGCTGCGAAGCATCTCTGGCAATTATAACACCGTTCAAAAAGAACACAGTTTTTGTAAAGCCTGAACAATCCATAGCTTTAATAGAAGTTCCTCCCCACATATAAGGGAATCCAAGAAACTGATGTGCAGTTGCAAGAATATTTTCTGCCGTAGGATTGCGGCTGTTCAGCCATCTGTCAAAATCAGCAGCGTGAGTACGAAGTACAAAAGCAATCTTTCCATTTGGTAAAATTACCCTGAAATAATTGCCTGAAATGCCATCGGCACGAACCACATTTCCCCATACTCCGTCAGAAACGACGGCAGCACTCTCCGAAGGAGACTCTCTGAACAGGGTGTAATGAGTTGTTACGATAAGTTTTGGTGCGCTCATCCACTCATTGTACTCAACCTCATTCATCGGCTGAATACTTCCGGAAGAGACCCATGCAATATAACCCTCTGGTGTCATAGCCCTGGTCCAGTTTCCTCTTTTTTCAAGGATTCTCAGCGGCATTCCCATTATAGTCTGAGTGGCAGATTCATTCGAATAGCCAGATCCATAGCGGAAATTTATCACAGACTGAGCAGTTATTCCGTATGTTTTATCGCCAAGAAGAGCATCAGGTAGCACTTTCATACTGTCAAGAACCACAATATTGTTTTGCATGAGAGCCTCTACAAGGGCCTCCCTTGCCTCAGGTTCGGTTGTAGATCCTTTAAGAATAATATCCTTAGAATCTTCTGCAAAAACCAATACCGGCTCAAATGTTTTGCTTCTTCTGTCCGGTGCAAACTCTCCTCTTACTTCACGGGAAATTTCGTCAAACTTTTCCTGAATCTTCTCGTTGTTACTTTTCTGAGAGCATGAAATGGCAATTGCTCCGATTAAAAGTAATGATAAAAATTTTTTCATATTATATAAATTATTTTGGGGGTTTACTTAACTGTAACTTTAACAGGTTTGCTCTCATTATGTAATCTGTCCAGAGTAGAAACATAAAAGTTGTACTCTTGAGGGCTCTCTCGAACAAGTGTGAAGGAATCTTCTCCTGTCAGAGCAATAATTGCACTTCCCTGAGAGAAATCGGGCTTTTCTGATTTAGGAAAACGGTAAACAACATGATATTTAGGTGCATGAACTCCCTTAGTAGCCCTGTTTCCGTGGCTCCATGTAATTTCAAATGAGTCTCCGACGGCAATCAGCTCTGCCGAACGGGGTGAAGAAGGTGATTTAACCGGAAATCCTCTTAACGGGGGTATTAGTGCCGGATTGGGGTAAAGCTCCTTCATAACTTCATTTATTCCCAAACGATTATCCTTGAAATTTTTGGCATTGAAATAGCAAACACCTTGATAACCCGGCATATCTCTGATAATCAGAGCTTGTTGCCTTATCTGGTCGGCACTTTGCCAATCCGGAATTCTCGCATTACTATCGAGACGATAAGTACCTAAACCTGCATAAACAGGCGTTCCTGCACTGTAGTCCTGCCACCAGTTTGCAAGAATATTGAAATCGGCAGCCTCGTATCCGATATTAAAGTAGAGCTGAGGTAATACATAGTCGAGCCACCCTTTTTCCATCCAAAGAAGAAGGTCGGCATGCAGATGATCGTAGTTGGTGTAATTATAGCTTTTTGTATCAGATCCCCTAGGGTCTTCCCGTTTATTTCTCCAAACGGCATAAGGGCTGATCCCATATTTCATATTTGGTTTTACCGACTTAATTGTATCTCTGAGCATCTCAATAACTAAGTCTACATTCTCTCTGCGCCATGCCATTTTATCTTCCGGTGCATAACCTCTTGAATGTAACGAAAAAGAGAGAGAATCATCAAAATCATTATTGGGATAAAAATAGTCGTCAAAGTGTATCCCGTCAAGGTCGTACCGGATAACAAGGTCTTTTATAACCTTAACCAAAAATTCTCTGGTTTCCGGGAATGCAGGATCAAAATATAATCTTCTTCCGTGAACAACAAAAAGTTCGGGGTGTCTGTTGTAGAGATGGTCGGGAGACATATCCCTGATATTGGCAGTATCCTGTGACACTCTGTAGGGATTTAACCAGGCATGCAGTTCCATACCTCTTCTGTGTGCCTCTTCAATTGCAAATTCGAGGGGATCATACAGAGGTTCCGGTGCAATGTTTTGATCTCCGGTTAAATATATCGACCACGGCTCCAGATCTGACACAAAAAAGGCATCTGCCGTAGGCCTTATTTGCAACACAACAGCATTAAAATTTAACTCCTTGAATAAATCGAAATACTCAATTAACTCCTGCTGTTGCTCATAAGAACTTAACCCCGGTTTTGAGGGCCAGTCAATATTGTTCACAGTGGCCACCCACACAGCACGCCACTCGTGTTTTCCATCGTATCCGGTGTAGTCGGTAGAAGCCTTACTACAGGCACCAAGCAGCATCAAAGTTGCTATAGACAGTGTAATAATTTTATTCATAGTAACTTAATATATTTGGGGTTAGTATATCTATACAAAGATACTATATTTGCACAAAATTATGAATAATGATTGTCGATTCTTTAAAGGGATTTGAGAGATACCTCAATATCCACTCAAAATTTTCAATTGCGTACGAGTTTATTAGAAAAAGTGACTTTTCTATTCTCTCTCCGGGTAAATTCAATATCGATGGCAATAGTGTCATTTGTACCATATGGGAAGGGGAAGCAAAGGGAATAGAGATACCCCCTCTTGAAGTTCATGACTCTTACATAGATATCCACATTTTACTGGAAGGCACCGAAACAATAGGTCACAAAGACCGAAGTCGATGTTCGGGAGAGAACATACCTTACGACTCCGAAAAAGATATCGCTTTTTTTGACGAGAGTCCCGATAACTTTATCAATTTAAGCCCCGGAAACATCGCAGTTATGTTTCCGTACGATGCACATGCCCCCTTGATTGGGGAGGGCACAATAAAAAAGGCAATAATAAAAATAGCTGTTTAATGCGGTTTTACGGTAACAGACGATATAACTCATTTGTCGGTTTTTTCCGGGAAAAATACGGTAACCGGCTGCAAAAAATTGTTGTCGATGCCGGGTTTACATGTCCGAACCGCGACGGAACCATTGCCTCAGGAGGATGCACCTACTGTGATAATGAAGCCTTCCACCCATCCTACAGTACTGCCGACAAGGATATTATTCTGCAATTGAACGAAGGTATCGAATTTCACACCAGAAGATACAGAAGAGCAGAAAAGTATCTCGCCTACTTTCAACCATATTCCAACACTTACGGCACTGTCTCGCATCTACGGAATCTATACAATAAAGCTCTTTCCCACCCTCTTGTCGCAGGCATCGTTATTGGTACCAGACCCGATTGTGTCGACAAAGACATTATAGACCTTCTTGCCGAACTTTCCGAAAAACACATTGTAATTGTAGAATACGGAATTGAATCTATTCACGATACCACCCTGAAAAGAATTAACAGAGGACACAATATCACAAAAGCGATCGAGGCAATTAATCTTACCCGCGAAGCCGGTTTAATGCAGGGAGCTCACTTTATTTTCGGGTTGCCGGGAGAGAGCCGCGAAGATATGATGCAGTATGCACAGTTCATTAATGAAAATCCAATTTTGTCGGTTAAATTTCACCAGCTGCAGATTGTCAGGGGCACAGCGATGGAGCGTGAGCATAAAGATTTGCCCGGCGATTTTGTAAAGATGTCTCTTGAAGAGTACATCGACTTCTTTATCGATTTTCTGGAAATTCTTCGTCCTAATGTTTATATAGAGCGATTTGCGGGAGAGGTGCCTCCCCGGTTTACCGAAAATAACCCCTGGGGTCTTGTACGCTACACCACGATGCAAAGGATGCTCGAGAAAAGAGCGGAAGAGCGCGACACATTTCAGTCACGGCTCTTTATAGGGTAACCATTTTTTAACTATATTTGCAGATTATAATAAATTCTCTTATGATAGAAAAGGCCAAAATAATTATTCCGGAAGGTCTCACTTTCGACGATGTACTTCTGATTCCCGCAAAAAGCGAAATACTGCCAAGAGAGGTTGATGTAAGCTCTATGTTCTCCCGTAATATCAAAATATTCTCACCGATTGTATCTGCAGCTATGGACACGGTGACAGAGGCAGAACTTGCTATTGAGATGGCTCGCGAAGGAGGAATCGGTGTTATTCATAAGAATATGTCAATTGAGCTTCAGATGGAGCATGTCCGAAAAGTTAAAAGGGCAGAAAACGGCATGATTTACGACCCGATTACCATTCATAAAGACAGCACTGTTGGCGATGCCCTCTTTATAATGAAGGAGAACAAAATAGGAGGCATCCCTGTTGTTGACGAAAAGAGAGTACTTATTGGTATAGTCACTAATCGCGATTTACGGTTTGTCGACAACCTCAGCACCACTATTTCAGAGGTGATGACCAAAGAGAACCTTATTACCGCCGCAAGGGGCACCGATCTCCAGCAGGCCTCTGCAATTCTTAAAAACTATAAGGTGGAAAAACTTCCGGTAATTGACGAGCAGGGAGTGTTAATAGGGCTTCTCACATATAAGGATATCACAAAAATAAAGGACAACCCACACGCAAGCAAAGACGAAAAAGGGAGGCTCAGAGTTGCTGCAGCAGTAGGAGTTGGTGTAGACACTATCAGCAAAATAGAGAAGCTTGTCTCCGTAGGGACAGATGCAATTGTAGTTGACACTGCACACGGCCACTCAGTTTATGTTCTCGAAACCATTAAGCGGGTCAAAAAAGCTTTCCCCACACTGGAGGTTATTGCAGGAAATATTGCAACTGCAGAAGCGGCCAGAGCACTAGCAGAGTGCAATGTCGACGGAGTAAAGGTTGGAATCGGTCCGGGATCAATATGTACAACCCGGGTTGTTGCCGGCGTAGGTGTCCCCCAGTTAACTGCTATTATGCTGGCATCCAAGGAACTTAAGAATAAAGGAATTCCTGTTATTGCAGATGGAGGAATCCGCTACTCGGGAGATATTGTCAAAGCACTTGCTGCGGGAGCCAGTTCAATTATGGCAGGGTCTTTGTTTGCAGGAGTAGAGGAGTCACCGGGAGAGACAATTATTCTTAACGGAAGAAAGTTTAAATCGTACAGAGGCATGGGCTCATTGGAAGCAATGCAGCAAGGTTCCAAAGACCGTTACTTCCAGGATATGGAAGAAGATTTTAAGAAGCTGGTTCCTGAAGGTATCGTAGCCCAAGTACCTTATAAGGGTACTCTTAGTGAAGTTGTTTATCAGCTGGTTGGCGGATTAAGAGCCGGCATGGGATATTGTGGTGCAAGAAACATCGAAGAGCTTAGGAATGCAAGTTTTATAAGAATTACCTCTGCGGGAGTAATTGAAAATCATCCCCACGATGTAACTATTACCAGAGAGTCTCCGAATTATACAAGATAATTTTTATCTTATGAGAATTTTTACTGCGCTAATATTACTGATTGTTGTGTCGTCGTGCAAATATGTGGGGTTTCGCTCCGGAGAGGATATTATTGCACAGGTGGGCGATAAACGTTTGTACAAAAGCGATGTAAGGAATCTTATCCCTCAGGGCACCCCTCCTTCCGACAGCATAATGATGCTAAGACAATATGTAAATTCATGGGCACTTAAATATCTGCTGCTGGCAAAGGCCGAAAACGAGCTATCCAAAAGCGACAAAGATGTTGAAAGAGAGGTTGAAGATTACCGTAACTCTCTTATAGCGTTCCGGTTCGAAAAACAATATATCGAAAGAAGGCTCGATACACTTGTTACCGAAAGGGAGGCGAGGGATTACTACCTTAATAATCCCGATAACTTTACAAGTGAAAATTCTGTTGTAAAAGCGAGGATTGTAAAAATCTCTGCTAAATCTCCTAACCTGGAGAGAATCAGACAAATGTACCGTTCCGAAAGTCTGGAAGAGATTGACGAACTCGAAAGACTCGCCTTTAACTCTGCAGACAGGTATGTTAATTTTAATAATCAGTGGACCCCGCTTTCTTTGGTAGCAAGGGAACTGCCACTAGACCTTATCGAATGCGAAAGGACATTAGCCGGCCGGCAGTATATTGAAACTTCTGACTCTCTGTACAACTACTTTGCTTACGTTCAGGAGAGAATTCCTCCCGGAGGAAGACCCCCTTTTGAATATTACGAATCATCCATTAAGGAGATAATTATAAGCAGACGCAAGCAAAATCTTATCGCGCGGCTCGAGAAGGATCTTATCCGCGAAGCGTTGGAAAAAAATCTAATAAAAACAAACATTAACGACTATCCGTAATATGAAGAGTTACACAAAATCACTGGCCATTTGCCTCTCTATCTTTCTGATTTCTGCATCCGGTCTGTATGCCCAAAGGTACGAAGGCGGCCTTATCGATAAAACCATAGCCCTTATCGGCAACGATATGATACAACTCTCTGCTCTGGAAGCAGAGGTTCAGATGATGATGCTTCAAGGGGTAACCTCAGATAAAAACCTCAGATGTGAAGTTCTTGAAAACATGCTTGTTCAAAAGATTTTCCTAACTCAGGCCAGACTCGACAGCATAAATCCGGCATTTGACAGCATTGAGGGAGAGCTGGAAAGGAGAATCAGCGATGTTAAAACTCAACTAGGGGGCGAACGGGCCACCGAGGAGTATTTTAACAAACCGATGTTCCGTTTAAGAGAAGAGTGGCGGGAAACCCTTACCGAACTTTTTATGGTTCAGGAGATGAGAGGCAAGGTTGCAAGTAATATCCCGGAGGTAACTCCGTCTGATGTGGAGAAATTCTACAAAAAAACTTCACCGGATAGTCTTCCAATTATCCCGACACAATACAGGTACAGGCAAATTGCTCTCTACCCCGACAGAGAAGAGGCAACTCTTCAGGTAAAGGAAAGGCTGCTTGAATTCAGAGAGAGGGTGATGAACGGAGAGAGCTTTAGAACTCTTGCCACACTCTACTCCAAAGATCCCGGAACGGCTGCTCGTGGAGGGGAGTTAGGGATGGCTTCCAGATCGCTTTACTGGCCTGCTTTTTCTGATGTAGCAATGACTCTCAGAGAGGGACAGGTATCACAGATTGTCGAGACCCCTGATGGTTTCCACCTGATTCAGATGATTAAAAAAGAGGGCGACATGTTTAATGTCCGCCATATTCTTTTAAAACCGGAGTTTACGGGAGAAGACAGAGCAAAGGCATTCAACAAGCTTGACAGCATTAAAAATCTGATTCAGGAAGATAGTATTACCTTCGAAATGGCAGCAAGAAGATTTTCACAGGATATTAAATCGTACATTAACGGAGGGCTGGTTGCAGACAAATATTCGGGATCGGCATATTTTGATAAAGATCAGCTTAAACCGGCCGACTTTAATGTCATTAACAACCTGAAAGTGGGAGAAATTTCAGATCCTTTTGAATCTACTGACGACGAAGGGCGTGAAGGAAACACGATGTACAAGATAATAATGCTGGAAAGAATTATTCCATCACATGTTGCCACCTTTAAGGACGATTTCAGCATTCTTCAGGATGAGGCCCGTAACAAACTCGCTATGAAAGCAATTGAAGATTTTATCAGTAAAAAGAAAGAGACCACTTTTATCAGGATTGATCCATTATTTCATCACTGCCCATTTATTAAAGAGGGTTGGATAAAATGAGATCTGTAACTCTGCTGCTGCTAATATTGACAGTTTGCTTTTCCCTGGCATCGTCCGGACAAAACCAGAGACAAAAGGAAGAAGACCGACTTGTAAGATTGGTTCGTGCAGATAATGCAGCAACCTATCAGTCCGATTTATTTAACATAAGGCAAGTAACAGGGTCTGCTCAGTTTATTCACAACGATGCACTTATAATTTGCGATACCGCAATTTGGGATGTAACTAAAAACATACTCGATGCTAACGGGAATGTCAGAATAATACAGAATCAAACTATTCTATCGGGAGACAAAATTCGCTACATTGCCGACAGCTCACTGGCTCAGGTCAGAGGTCACCTGGTAGAACTTACAGATAAAGACAAGAATTTACTCAGAACACACTATTTAGACTACAACACCCGGGACAGTATTGCCTTTTTCTACAATGGAGGAAGCATGAAAGATACCTCCGGAAACATTATCGAGAGTTTGAGAGGCTTCTACTACTCTCAAAAGGAGGAATTTCACTTTCTAAATGAGGTACAGATGTTTGGCAGCGACTCTCTGGTTATGATGGCAGACTCCCTTATCTACTTTGCAAACGAAGACAAAATCAGATTTCCGGGATCACTGATTGTTTGGGATAAAGCCGGGTATCTCTCTGCAGGAGAGGGCTGGTATAACCGTAACAGCGAAGAGTACCTGTTTAACAGGGATGCCTATATGGCAACCACCGACAACGAAGTATGGGCAGATACTATCTACTATAAAAGAGACTCTTCTCTCTCCCGGCTCTATAATAATGTTCAGATTCTGGATACTGCTCAATCTGTGATTTTTTTTGCTGACTATGCCTTTTACAAAGAGGAGCCATTATACGCTCTCCTAAGTAAAAATCCATCAATAGCCCACTACTCTCTTCAGGAGGAGATAAGCGATACTCTTTTTTTTGCCGCCGATACCATTACCTTCAGAGCACTTACCCGCGGTGAAACCGATCCTGCAACAATTGCCTCCTCGGAAAACCGATATAAAAACAGCAGGAAAGACTACATAAAAGAGATGTTTGGGAAATCCCGCGACTCTATTCCCAAAACCGACTCTGTAACCGAAGCAGTGCAGGACACAACTCTTTACCGGTTTATAGAAGCCAATAAAAATGTACGCTTCTACCGCAGTGATTTTCAGGGCAGATGTGACTCTCTTAAATTCAATACAATAGACTCTATCATAAGGCTGTATGTAGACCCTGTTTTATGGAACGAACAGCATCAGTTTACTGCAGACTCCATACAACTTGTTATTTCGGAGGGGAGGCTTGCCAAGGCCGATTTGGTTTCTGCTGCATTTGTTATTTCCAAAGAAGACTCTGTTCACAGTAATCAGATAAAAGCAACGGATATTGTTGCCTTCTTTGATCAGGAGGGAGAGCTGTCACGATTTGATGCCTTTGGAGGTGTTTCACTTATCTTCTTTTTTGCAGAGGATAGCCTGCTTACAACAATGAACCACAAAGAGTGTAAAGTTATGACAGCAACAATTATCGATAATCAGATTCAGCGGGTTCGTTATTTCGAAAACATTCAAAGTGACGCCTATCCGATTATCGATTTGGAGCGTGACAAGAAATATCTGCGCGGTTTCAAAGCCAGAGATAATGAGCGTCCCCGAAAAAGAGAAGATATCATGTTAAGAAAAATAAGACCCTCCCAAAAAGAGAAGGCCTTAATGATAATGATGCCATCTTTCAGATTCACCAACCAGTTTTTCGGATCTGCACCCGAAATTCCAAAATTCAAATTATAGTTACCAGATGTTAAGCGGAAGGCCGTGCATCTTTTTTCTAACCTGTTCTCTTACCTCACTTATAACAGTCTCGTTTTGCGTATTAGACAGCACTCTGTCAATTAATTCGACTATATAAGGCATATCTTTTTCTAACAACCCTCTGGATGTTACGGCAGGTGTTCCCACTCTTATACCAGATGTTTGGAATGGGGAGCGATTATCAAAAGGTACCATATTCTTATTCACGGTAATATCGGCTAAGCCAAGAACCTTTTCAGCTGCTTTTCCGGTAAGGTCAGGAAACTTGCTCCTGAGATCTATAAGCATAAGATGATTATCTGTACCTCCCGAAACTACTTTGTATCCCTTGTCCATAAATGAAGAGGCCATTGTAACAGCATTTTTTAGTACCTGAGTCTGATATGCTTTAAACTCCGGCTGAAGAGCTTCGAAAAAAGAGACGGCTTTGGCTGCAATACAGTGCTCAAGGGGTCCTCCTTGAATTCCGGGAAAAACACTTGAGTTAAGAACTGCAGACATCATTTTGGTCTCTCCTTTAGGCGTCTTAATACCAAACGGGTTCTCAAAATCTTTACCCATAAGAATTATACCGCCTCTTGGGCCTCTTAATGTCTTATGTGTTGTTGAAGTTACAATGTGAGCATACTTAACCGGATTTCTCAGCAATCCTGCAGCAATAAGGCCGGCAGGGTGTGCCATATCAACCATAAAAATAGCGTTGATTTTATCTGCTATTGCTCTCATTCTCTCCCAGTCCCACTCTCTTGAATATGCAGACGCCCCACCTATAAGCATTTTGGGTTTATGTTCCAAAGCCAGTTTCTCCATTTGATCGTAATCTACGGTTCCGGTTTCTTCACTAACCTGATAAGAGATAGCATTGTACCAGATGCCCGACATATTAACAGGTGATCCGTGGGTAAGGTGACCTCCGTGAGCCAGATCTAACCCCATAAAAGTGTCGCCGGGCTTGAGGCAGGCCATAAATACAGCCATATTTGCCTGAGCTCCCGAATGGGGCTGTACATTAGCGTAATCTGCTCCAAACAAAGTGCACAACCTGTCAATTGCCAGTTGCTCTACCTGATCTACAACCTCACATCCTCCATAATACCTTGCACCGGGATATCCCTCTGCATATTTATTGGTGAGAACTGATCCCAGTGCAGAGAGAACCTGAGAAGTAACAAAGTTTTCTGAAGCAATCAGTTCAATACCGTGTAATTGTCGATTCTCCTCTTTCTTTATTAATTCAGATATTTGAAGATCTTGTTTCATTATGCAATATTTTGTCTTTATTATTCTTAATATAAAAAG
>CAYGGD010000029.1:0-18326 GCA_964349315.1 uncultured Muribaculaceae bacterium | reverse complement strand
TAATTTTTATAATTTGGTTTAGATATATCTCCAAAATTTTAAGCGATAAAAATAGGTATTTTATGACGAATACAAAAATATATTTAATAAAAGACTATTTTAGAAGCTCTAATAACAACAAATTCTAATAGTTAGCATTATCATTTATAAGCATTTTGCTTACTATCTGTAAGTTATATATGTGTAATCAATTGTATTTATTGCAGTTACAATATAAATCTATCAATTCCCGTACCAGATCAACCATCCCGACGGCAAATCGCTCCCTTATATATTTAACTTTTTTCCCGGGCACCTCAACCCCCGAAGGATCAATAACAAACATATGGGCATCAGAAGGAGCATATCTTATCAGCCCGGCAGCGGGATAAACCGCCAGAGAGGTACCCGCAACAATAACAATATCTGCTTTGGCTATAATCTCTATGGCCCGGTCCATCATAGGCACCTGCTCTCCGAAAAAAACAATGTGAGGCCTTAGCTGTCCCCCTTTTGGGCATAAATCACCCAAATTCAAATCATCCTCAATATGCTGTATATAAGAGGGGTCCTTCATGCTGCGGCATTTAAGCAACTCTCCGTGAAGATGCAATACTCTCGACGAACCTGCCCTTTCGTGCAGATTATCTACATTCTGAGTAATTATATCCACTTCAAAAAAACGCTCCAGATTAACAGCGGCAATATGTCCTTTGTTAGGCACAACACTCTTGAGTTGTATCCGACGGGCATTGTAAAAATCGAGAACCAGTTTCGGATTTAATGTAAGAGCTTCCGGAGTGCACACATCCTCTATCCGGTGTTTGGCCCAAAGTCCGTCCGAGGCTCGAAATGTCTCCACACCACTGTCTGCGCTTACCCCTGCACCCGTAAGCATCACTATATGACCATACTTAGACCCCATAATTTCAATCTTGCTGTTTTAGTTCTTTAATATTTTCACTTACCATTTCAGTAAGCATCCTTATCACAGATACATCATTAAGAGGAAGTCCCTCAAGCACCTCCTTTACCTCTCTCGTATCAAAACAGTACTCATTACCATTATAAATATAACAAAAAACAAACTCTTTATCCGGGTTTGCAGAGACCATAAGAATAATGGTATTTGCAATATCACCCAAAGGAGGTCTGTCTATGTTGTTTAACTCAAATGTAGCTTTTATATCTGTTCCCTTTCCCGGTTCAGAGATTATAACCACATCTCCTCCGCTCTGTCTGGCCGATTGCCTGAAAAGAGGGATTCCCATTCCCACTCTGCGGGTGGTGCGAGATGTAAAAAAAGGGTCATCCAGTTTATCAACCTGCTCTTTGGTCATCCCTTTTCCGTTATCTCCAACCTCTATTGTCAGGCAGTTTGCTTGAGTATCTTCGTTAACCGATACGGTTACCAAACCGGCACCTGCCGACAGAGAGTTCTGGATAATATCAATAATATGCAACGATAAGTCATTCATAAACAAATGAATTTTTATTTGCACTCTTTAGTGCACTCTTAACCGATTGAAATGAGAGTTCCGAAATGTTCAGCTCTGTAGAAGCCCTACCTATATCTTCAAGGTAGTGTGCATCTGACGAGCAAATAAAAGGGTGTGTTTCAAGGTATGAGTTTTGTTTAAAAAAACTCTCCGTATTACAAATTGCCGAAAGCTCAAGTGCGTCGGGATTTAAAGAAAAAGGCAGAAAACCCAGTTGGCTTAAAAGTGAATTCTGCTGTTTATCAATATGGGCAGGTATAAAAATTCCATCCAGTGATTTGATAAAAGCTGCAACCTCATCTATGCTGCGGTCTATCGCCCCAATCAACAGGTTATCTTCCTGATAAAGCACCTCTTCCTTTTCATTAACTACTAGCTGATAACCGAAAATGGCCTCGTTATTTTTAACTTTAATAAGATAAGTGTCCAAAAAATCCTGAAGCAATGAGAGTCTCTCCTGTCCATCAACATATGCCAGAACATGAACCTCCTCTTTTGTTGTTATTTCAGCTCCGCAAAGCACAAAAAGCCCCTCCCTCTCTGCAACCCGCTTTACCTCAGCTGTCTCTCTGGTAGAGTTATGATCGGTTATCCCAATTACAGACAACCCCCGTTTTTTTGCTTTGGCCACTATATTAAGAGGCGTCATCTCTATGTCTCCGCAGGGAGAGAGCACTGTATGGATATGAAGATCGGCTCTCACAGTATAGAGTAGAGCTTTCCGCAAAGCTCAAAAGCCTCCATCTCGCTACCCAAAAGAGGGATTCCTTCTGTTCTGGAAAGCTCAAGGGTATCGGTATCAGGAGTAAAACCCTTAACCAGAATAACAGCCGAAAGATCCTTTAGCGAAGCAACACCCATCGTATTTTTGTGAGTCTGCAATGTGATCCAAACCTGACCCTCCTTAGCATAACCCATAACATCCGACAGTAAATCAGAAGCATAACCCCCTGTAATCTCCTTGTTAAGCTCCTCTTCGCAAGAGAACACCTTTAGATTCAATTTTTCAACAATCTCTGAAAGTTTCATATTGTAGTATATTTATTCTTCTTCTTTATTAAATCTCTCTTCGCCCCAGATGTTTTCCATAATTTTAAAGGCATCTTCCAGCGACATCTCCCCCCTCTTTTCAAAAATAGTTCTCAGAAAGATACACGAACTCAGCTCTGCCTGATCTCTGACAATATCTTCGGCAAGCGCCTCGCAACTTGGTGCTCCGCAAGCTCCGCAATCGATACCCGGTAAAAGCTTCTTTAACCTCCTTGCATTCTCCATTTTTCTGATAGCCACCTCAATATCCTTATCGTATTTAACCATCGACCGTGGTTCTATCTTGTCCATATGTACAACCGCAGAGCAGTACGACTTGTACTCCTGCATCATATCGTGGGTTTCGGGAAGTTTACGTGCATAGTTATGCATACTTTCGGCTGTTAAAAACCTGTTTCTGTACGAGAGAATTCCACCAGCGCAAGATTCGTCACACGCTCTTATCTCCAGAAAATCTACATTTTTAATCTCCTCATTTTCAAGTAGTTCTAAAAAATCCACAACATTTTTCATTCCGTCAACCGCAAGTACTCTCCCTTTTATATATGCCGACTCGCCTCCTGTAGTGGCATAAAGTGCCCCTTTCGAAGATATTCTTCTGTTTATTTTGATATCGGAAGTTACAGTAACTTTTTGCTTGTATGCCAGATACACCTTATTAAAGAAATAGTCCATATTAATTACACCGGTTATCGGAGAGGTGTAACCACCCACCGGCGATTTAACGGCAGCAATTTTTCCAATACAAGGGGTAAGATAAAATATTCCGTAATCATTCTCATTAACACCCTCTCTCTCAAACCTCTTTTTATAAAACTGGGCAGTAATCTCTATCGGCGGAAGCAACTTCATTATATTATCGACCAAAGAGGGAAACCTTACCTGAATAAGTCTTATTACAGCAGGACAAAATGAGGATATCACAGGTTTTTCGGCATCAACAAGATAGTCGTTAATTTCGTCAAGTAACAAATCTACACTCTGTTCTACAGTACAAACCTCAGTAAAGCCCAATTCTCCTATTAATCCGCAAATTGTATCCCTTGGGATTTTGTCGTCGAACTGAGCAAAAAAGACAGAGGGAACAAGTAAAACACGCTCTTTATAATTAAAAATCTGTTGAAAATCGTCATCCATTACCCTTATTGCCCTTGATGGGCAAACCCTATAACACTCGCCGCAGTCTATACACCAGTCGGCATGAATTCCGGCTTTTCCACCGGCAACCCTCAGTGCCTCGGTAGGGCATACTTTCATACAGTGGGAGCATCCTATGCAGATATCCTCCACAATTTCCAAAGCCCTGTTGTATGTTGTCTGCCTGATTTTCAAAATCAAAAAATTTAAAACTTAATCTCAATATTGAGTGTAGTTCCCTTTCCTACCACAGTATCAATTGAGAGAGAATCTGCATTCTCTCTTATATTGGGAAGACCCATACCGGCACCAAATCCCATTTCACGAACTTCAGGTGAAGCGGTAGAAAAGCCCTTTGTCATTGCCAGGGCAACATCAGGAATACCCGGACCCTCATCTACAAGCTTCATTACAATTCCCGTACTCTCTATATCTACGAAAATTGTGCCCCGGTAGGCATGTGCCACAACATTAACCTCTGCCTCATAAAGCGCAACTACAACCCTTTTAATGATTGAAGAGTCAACACCAAGCTGTTTCAGATTTTTCTTAACCTGCGACGATGCTGTTCCTGCCTGTGTGAAATCTCCCCCTTCTACATTATACTCAAAACGCATATCAATAAACAGGTTTTAGCCCGGCTCTGTATAATAGGCCGGCACATCTGAAAAGAGAAAATGAAGAAGAGATAATAAGAATGCTATTCTCACTGGCAAGTTCTATCATCTCATCAGTAACTTTTTTACCCCTGCATAAAAGAATATAGGGGGCATCCGACATCTCTGCAGTTCTTACCGACTGCATATTGGCCAAACCTGTAACAAGGAGAAAGTTCTCCTTTTTAACGGTAAGTACATCACTCATCAGGTCAGAAGCAAATGCATACTCGACATTTTGATCTAACCGCTCCTCTCCGCAAACAACCTTACCATCTACAACAGAGCAAACTTCTCTCAATTTCATTGTTAATCAATATTTTTAATAAAACACCTCCTGCGCATGTATGGCTCATAACCGTATCTGTCCCACACCTTATATGCAGAGTTATTTTCTGCCTGAGGGTTTGTTATAGCATACTTAATACGACCCCTCTCCAGATTTGTGGCTATATGGGTGTGATAAATAGAAGATATCCCTTTGTTCTGCCACTCCGGAGCAGCCCCGAGAATCATCAGATCTATAGTGTCATACCTCTTGAACTCCCTCATTATATGGAAAGCGCCAAACGGAAACAGTTTGCCGCCGGCTTTACGGAACGACTTTGCCAGATTCGGGAAACAGATACCAAAAGCAGCAATATTGTCGTTTTCATCAACAACAATACAGGTTAACTCTTCTCTTAGTTTTGGAAAATATTCTTTTGCAATTTGCTCAATTTCACTTTTATTAAGCGGCACAAAATTATCTATATCTCTGAAACTCTCATTGTAGCTGGTAAAGAAGTTATCGATAAACTTATCGAAGTTCTTCATTTTTTTTATATCTAAAATTCTGAGATTGTACTTCTCGAGAAGCATCTTGTTGATTCTGCGGATTTTATCGGGAACCCCGCCATCGGCCTTGAGTTTAATCTGAACCCAATCTATCTGTTTCTCATAACCTAACTGCTCCATTATTGCAGAATAGTAGGGGTAATTGTAAAGGCAGTTAATAGGCGGCAAGTTCTCAAATCCTTCGATAAGCATCCCCTGACGGTTCCATGTATTAAAACCGAGCGGCCCATGTATCTCTTTCATTCCCAGCTCACTACCCCACTCCAGCACCTTTGTCAGCAAAGCTTCTGCAACATCTTTTTTTTCAATAAAATCAAACCAGCCAAAGCGAACTCTCTGCTGGTTATGAAACTCATTCGAACGGGGATTATAAATGCCTGCAATCCTTCCTATCACATTACCATCTTTATCGCGGGCAACCCACATTTTTATTGTACAGTATTCAAGTGAGGGGCTCTTTGTCAGAATTCTGAATTCATCCGAATCCAGAACAGGAACATACTGTTCACAAGACTTATATAACTTATGGGGAAACTTAATGAACTCCTTAATCTCAGCAGGCGAAGAAACATCGCATATTGTAAATCCCATCAATTCTCTCTGTTTATGTTAGGTTTTATCACGCAAATATATTAAAAAAAAAAGATTGTCAAAGAATTCACTCACTCTCCAACAGGTACCCCAAAGCGGTTTGTGCAGCAATACATCCGAAAACAGCAGGCATATATGAAATTGTTCCCACCTGCGATTTTTTGTTCTGTTCCTCAACCGGCACAATTGCAGATGTATCTGGCAGCTCTTCCGAAAAAACAACTTTAAACCCGGTAGAAATACCCAGTTTTCTTAACCGTTTCCTTAACATATATGCTAAAGGACAATTAAACGACTTGGAGATATCTTTTACCTTAATCCGCGTTGCATCAATCTTGGCTCCTGCACCCATCGAGCTTACTAAAGGTATTTTATTGGCAACCGCATACTGAATCAACGCAATTTTAGGAGACAAAGTATCAATAGCATCAATAATATAATCGATTTTTAAACTCGACAACAGAGAGTCAACATTGGCCTCGGTCAGGTATTCACTTAATACAACCAGATTAAGGTTACCGTTAATATCCTTGAGCCGCGCAGCCATAAGTTCGCTTTTTAGCTTACCCACAGTACTGTCCAGCGCAAGAAGCTGTCTGTTTTTATTAGAGAGATTAACCACATCCGAGTCTATAATAATCATAGTACCAACACCTGCTCTTGCCAGCATCTCGGCAGAATATGCCCCTACACCCCCCAAACCTATAACCGCAACACTGCTGTTTTTTAACAGTTCCAGCGACTCCTTCCCAAGCAAAAGCTCACTTCTGCTTTGCCACTCTCCCTTTGCCTCTTCCCAAATAACATCCATCTGCTCCAAAGTCATCTCATTTAACTTTTTCCCTTGCTCTTTTGACCTCTCTTCTAAATGATTAAAGCGACCAGTAAACTTTCGGTTGGTCATCTCCAGCGCTGTATCGGGATTGATATTGTACAATCTGGCAGCGTTAACCAGAGAGAAGAGTAAATCGCCAAACTCCGCCTCTGCCCTGCTTTCACTCACCTTCAGCTCATTTTCGAACTCCTCTATCTCCTCCTTAACCTTACTCCACACATCCTCTCTATTCTGCCAGTCGAACCCGATTGCCCTTACCTTGTCCTGAATGCGATAAGCCTTTATAAGCGAAGGTAGAGAGTCGGGTACCCCCGATAACAGCGATTTATTTCCATCCTTCTCTTTTCCTTTAAGCGCTTCCCAGTTTTTTACAACATCACCGGTTCCGCTAACTTCGGTATCTGAAAAAACATGAGGGTGGCGAAATACAAGTTTGTCACACAATCTGTCAATAACATCGGTCATATCAAAACTCCCTTGCTCATCTCCTATTTTTGCATAAAAAACAATATGGAGTAAAAGATCTCCCAACTCCTTTGATATGTTTCCCTGGTCACCCTTTAATATTGCATCACTTAACTCATAAGTCTCCTCAATGGTAAGAGGTCGGAGCGACTCCATTGTCTGCTCCCTGTCCCAAGGACAACTCTCTCTTAGGCGGTCCATAATATCTATAAGACGGCTGAAGCTCTTATTTGCCTTTGATTTATCCATTCTATTAATAAAACTTTATACGAACCTCTGAAGTTGGAGAGAGGTTCTCGGTAGATGTAATGTCTCCCATAATAACTGCCAGTTCCAACAAGCCGACAGAGTTAAACAGCGCTATAGCCTCTCCCGGGGCACTTTCGTTGTATCCGGCAGATATTAAATTAATTTTCATATACGGTCCCTGTACAAAAATTGTATAATCCCTGCCCTTATGAATAGAATCAAAGAGTGTTTTGCTGATATTTGTTATAGCATTTCCTAACGAGTCGCTGTAAATAATCCTGCCAACTATTGTATTATCATCAAACACTACTCCAACCTGAGGTTCGGAAACAACTTCTGCAATTTTTGTTCTGCTCTCAAATTTTTCCGAAACAATAATATCAACTGCCTCGGCAAAAAGGTATGGAGCCATAAAGGTAGAGTGACCTGAATCTGATTTATAAATTATTTCGAAACAGACAGAGGGTAAATTGTTTAACAACAACGAAAAACGGCCGTCATTTATCCCTACAAAATAATGACCCTCAGCACAAACAATCACCATTTGAGATGTTACAGAGGGTTCACTCATTACCCCCATTAGATGTACAGAACCTTTCGGAAATTTTTGAAAAGTACTCCTAAGAATAAAGATTTCCCGCAAAACATCAAAACTCGGAACAGAATTTGTTATATCGACAATTCGTAAATCATAAGGCAAAGAAAAAAGTAACCCTTTAAGGGTTCCAAGATAGTAATCTTCTTTTTTCCAGTCACTTGTGATTGTTACAATAACCATTCTCCGAGTGTAATATTGTGCAAAGATAGAAATTTTTAATACATTTGCCCCTCAATATTACTTAGGAGATAATTGAATAATGTAGTTAAAAATCAAATAATTATCATGCACAATAACATTAAATTCAAGAGTGCTCAAGAGGCAGTAAAGGTGGTTAAATCCGGCGATCATATTCATCTCAGCAGTGTTGCAAGCGCCCCAAAAATTTTGATTGATGCTTTGGTTCAAAGAGGCGAAAACGGAGAGTTGAAAGATGTAAGGATACATCATCTTCACACCGAGGGCAACGCTCCCTATGCCGATCCAAAATTCGAAGGAGTCTTTTTCCATCAGGCATTTTTTGTCGGAGGCAATGTAAGAAAGAGTGTTCAGGCCGGTTATGCCGACTATATCCCAATTTTTTTGGGAGAGACTCAAAAACTCTACCGAAAAGGTATTCTTCCCTGCAATGTAGCTATGATACAGGTTTCCACACCCGACAAGCACGGTTTTGTATCACTGGGAACATCAGTCGATGCAACGCTTGCCGCAATTGAAACTGCCGAACATGTCATAGCCGTAGTTAATTCAAATGTGCCGCGTGCATGGGGTGATGCAATGATACCACTAAGCATGATAGACCACTATGTGCAGGACGACACTCCTCTGGAGCCGGCCCATTTTGCACAACCAAACGAAACAGAGAGTGCAATCGGAATCAACTGCGCTCAGCTTATCGAAGACGGAGCAAATCTTCAGATGGGAATCGGGGCAATTCCCAATGCAGTACTTGCACAGTTGGGGAACCACAAAAACCTGGGTATTCACACAGAGATGTTTGCAGACGGAGTGCTCCCCCTTATAGAAAAAGGGGTAATTAACGGAGCAAACAAAGTTTTGGACAAAGGCAAGCTGGTTGCAACTTTCTTGATGGGATCACAAAAGGTTTACGACTTTATCGACGACAACCCGATGGTACTGATGCAGGATGTTGCCTACACCAACGACCCATTTATTATTGCTAAAAACCCGAAAGTAACAGCAATTAACTCAGCTATACAGGTAGACATCACCGGGCAAGTGTGCGCCGACTCAATAGGCACTACTCACTATTCAGGTGTAGGCGGACAGGTCGATTTTATTTATGGTGCATCTATGTCCGAAGGAGGAAAAGCAATTATTGCCATGCCTTCTGTAACTACAAAGGGAGTAAGTAAAATTGCTCCGGTTCTCAATCCGGGAGCAGGAGTTGTTACCACCAGAAATCACATCCACTGGTTTGTAACAGAGTACGGAGCTGTAAATCTTTATGGAAAATCACTTCAAGAGAGAGCCAGACTAATAATAAGCGTAGCCCATCCGAATCACAGAGAAACCCTTGAAAAAGCAGCTTTTGAGAGATTTGGCCCTCATTTCCACTTTATAGGCTAAATCAGATTATTTAGTTTTCCAGAACCTCAATATAAAAATGGAGTTGCTGTCTTTTACCGAAGTTTTGCGAAGAACCTCCGTAACCCCATTCCGATCCGAAGAATGTCACGGCCTTGCCTCCATAGTTCATCATAAGCAAGGCCTTTACAAAACCATCCACATATGACTCCCCGTCAGGATTGCTGCCTCCCACCTCTGTAACCTCGAAACTTACCGGACGGTACGATTTCTCCGAAGAGTATATCCTGTATTTTCTGGCAGTATCCTCGATGTTTGTATCAAAAACAAAACCATTAAGCAGTTTACCTACATAATTAAAACTAACTGTATTCCCCGACTTTATAGAATCACCGACACCCTCTTTAAGTGATTTAAAGTAAAATCCGGCAACCAACGAATCGAGACCATCGTAGTGAATATTACTGAAGCGCTGAAGCGAATCCAGCTCATACTGAGAAAAATTTTCAATAACCTTAACAACCTCCACATCGTAGTAAGTAGGTGAGGCGTGATATCTGTCGCTGTTTGGATAGTCAAACTCCGAAGCCCACGATGGGAGTAAAATTCTGACATCAGAACCCTCTCTTAAAGTGAGGAATGCCTCTTCGAGCCCCTTCATCATAGTAAGGTTACCCATTTCAAAAAGAACCGGACCATAATAGTTGGCGTAAGAAAAGCCGCCCACATTTTTTGCAACCTCCTCCAAACTCGATGTAAGGTAATTATTTCTTAAATCGAGTGTAGAGTATCGGATATAAACAGAGCTGTTGGGCCCTATCTCTCTGCCTGTTCCCTTTTTATTGGTAATAACATAGGCTCCGCTCGATAAAGGGGCAATAGTATCTTTATAAAAAACAGAGACATGCGCTGCAATTAATCTTCTTTCTGTTGTATCAGAATCTTCGACAACCTCTTTGGCACATGACGAAACAAACAAAACTGCAACCAAAGAAAGAAGCATCAACCCGGTATATTTTCTAATATTCATTTTTGTTAAATTAGTATCTTACGGTAAAACACGCAAAGTTATAAAATTAATTCTTTTTTATCTCTTTTATCCAAATTTCGTAGAGCAGAGGCGACATTTTGGGAACCATTCCAACCTGAATATTTCCATAACCTCTCCTGGCAGAAAAAATAACGTAGCATCTTTCTCCTTTTGCAACTCCGATTAAACCAACATCCAGGCCGTTCATCAACTTTCCCCTACCCACAACCTCACGGCGAGGTTTGTAGTAAGAGAAATCGTGTATAAATCCGTTTGCAAAACCAAGAGTATCGACATTGGTATCAAACATCATACCTTTTCCCGAAGCAAAAATATGAGCAGAATAATAAAACACCAGAGAATCACCCCTTTCGGCAACAACACCCGAAGTACCCTCTTCCAGCACAACTCTCCACACCCCTTCGTTAACAACCACCTCTGCATTCTGTAAATTTTCTACATACCCTTCAATGGTTGTCTCCTGCTGAGTCATGATGTTTTTAAGTTCCTGCTTTGCACAAGCGATATTTAAAACTGCAGTAATCAGAACAAAAATAAAGCCGAATCTCCTTTTTTTTATCATTTTAATCTCTTTTATTCCGGGAAAACACCTCCGCACTCTTCAAAACTACTTGTAAGTACCTTAATAAAGTAGCTCTTTACATCATCAAGGGGCATAAATAGTTTCCCTCCTGACGCTCTTTCATGACCTCCTCCGTTAAAATGAAGGTTCGAAAACTTATTTACAGAAAAATCATTAACAGACCTTAGTGAAACTCTTATGTGATCTTTGGTTTCGGTAAAGAAAGCAGATACATTAACCCCTTTGATACCAAGAGGTAAATTAACAAATCCCTCAGAATCTCCCTCCGAATAATTAAACTCCTTTTGCTCCTGCAGCGAAAGAAGAATAAAAGCGGCCCCGAAATAATCCAATACTACCATTTTATTCAAAAGCAGATGTCCCATAAGTCTCATCCGGCTTTGACTAAACCCTCCGAAAACCTTATGTTGAAGTTTATCTTTATTAACTCCCACAGACAACAAATCGGATGCCATAGAAAAGGTTTCAGGATTAACTGAGTTAGAAAAATTGTTGGTATCTGTCATTAAACCCACATATAACGGCTCTGAGGTACCTCTGCCAAAATTATTTACATCTTTTTCTATTGCCTTTAAAAGCCAGTAAATAAGCTCACATGTCGAAGATGCCTCTGTATTAGAAATAATAACATCAAATAGCCCTTGCTGAGGATCGAGATGGTGATCAATTAATACTTTTTTTGCCTTTGAATCGAGAATATGGCACTCAAGTTCATCTACCCGCTGCAATGCGTTAAAATCGGCAGCTATGATCAAATCGGCAGAATCTACCAGCTCAATCACACACTCTCTTTCATTTCTGAAAATTTTAATCTCTCTTTTTTTATCTAAAAAAGCAAGATAGTCGGGATAGTTATTGGGTAAAATAATAGTTGAGTTGACCCCCTTGGACAAAAGGTAGTTTTTTAATGCCGTTACCGAACCCACAGCATCACCATCAGGATTCACATGGCTTAATATCAAAATTTTATCCGCATTAGACAATGCCTTTTGAAAGGCGGTCACATCTGTACCATTAATGTATCTATTCATATTGTAATAATTACGACAAAAATAGGAAAATATATTGCGGGGTCTAAATATTTATTTTACTTTTGTGGAACTTATTGCATAAAACCATACTATTAATAATAACCAATGAAAAAGATCTTAGTTTTTGTTGTCGGGCCTATAATCATAATTGCTTTAGGCTTTATAATTTACAAAAGTGTTCAGGAACCCGTTGTTTTTGAAAGACAAAGAAAAGTCAGAGAGGCAGTTTGTATAGACCGGCTAAAAGACATCCGTACTCTTCAGGTTGCATACAAAGCCACCTTTAATGTATTTACTGCAGATATGGACACTCTTCTCGATTTTTACAAAAATGGAGAAATCACAATTATCAGACAGATAGGTTCATGGGACGACTCCGTTGCAGTTGCTCAGGGTCGTGTTTCCCGCGAGGAAATTCAAATCCCGGTAAGAGACACTCTGCTTAAAAAGCCCGGATTGGTAGTAGACTCTCTAAGATATATCCCGTTCAGCGGCGGCAAGGAGTTTGAGATGAAAGCAATTATTGCCAAAGTGTCAGGAGTGGATGTACCTCTGTTCGAAGCTGCAGCTCCTTACGACTACTTACTTCAGGGTCTTGAAAGACAGCTAATTGTTAATCTTAAGGCAGACCGTGTAGAAACCGGAAGATATCCCGGTCTAAGAGTAGGCAGCATCGATGCTCCTAACAACAACGCAGGTAACTGGGAATAGTAAAATTTAATTATGTCGATTATTGTCAATAGTCAGCCCCAGCCGGGAAAGACAACTGAATACAGATTATCCATTCAAGCTGACTTGAATGGATTTTCTTTTTCAGTTACAGACGACCGGCTAAACTCGCTTTTGTATCTTTACAGCTCAGACTTTGTAATGGACAGAGGTGATCCTGACTCTTTTGCAAAAAAGAGCAGTGATCTTTTTTACTCTCAACCCCTGTTAAGGAGTAAATACAAAAATGTTGACCTTATTTACAATACCGAAAAATTTACATCTGTTCCCAAGCAACTTCACAAGTTTGGCGACGAGATTAACATAATGAGCAAACTCTTTAAAATAGAAGAGCTCGAAGAGATAAACATCAGAGAGATCCCAAAAGAGGAGATGGTTCTGCTTTTTGCTGTTAACAGCACCTTTCTTAATGTTATAAAAGAGCACCAGCCCACCTTCTCCCTCTACCCGTCGGCATATGTCTATCTAAGCTACCTCCCACTTTTTAAAGAGTACAATAAAATCTTTTTTCAATACCAAAAGGGGTTTACAACCATCCTTGCAGCCGAAGGCGAAAGGATAGTATTCTCCAACACATTTCCTGCATCACACTTCAACTCTGCCCTCTACTTTCTGTTACTGGTGCTTAAAGAGGTTCAGTTCAATCCCGAACAAACTTCCGTTTACATCAGCGGAAACATACGCGATCTTGAGATATACGACATTGCTAAATACTTCTCAAAAGTCAAATACTTCAGAAATCCGGCTATCCCTCTCTCCGACCAGTTTGCAGAGATGCGTTACTCAACAATGATGTTCCAACTTTAAAATAATGAGAATCATAGGAGGAGAACTAAGGGGACGGCAAATAATCCCCCCTGCCAATTTTAAAGCAAGGCCCACCACCGATTTTGCTAAAGAGGGGCTATTTAATGTCCTCTCAAATCAATTCGACTTTTCCGAAATTGCAGTTTTAGACCTCTTTGCCGGAACAGGCAGCATCACCTACGAATTTGCCTCAAGGGGATGCACAGAAATTACTACAGTGGAGATGAACCATATTCACTCCTCCTTTATTAAAAGCACAGTACTTAAATTAAACCTAAAAGGGGTAAATGTAGTAAGACACAATGTATTTGACTTTCTTGATATATGTCGTCTTAAATACAATATAATTTTTGCCGACCCCCCCTACAATCTCGACAATCTCTCCTCTCTGCCGGGTAAAATACTCTCTTCGGGCATTTTACACAGCCAGGGATTGTTAATTTTAGAGCACCCTGCCTCATACTCCTTCGAAAAAGAGCCCCATTTTAAAAAAGAGAAGAAGTACGGCAATGTCCATTTCTCTTTTTTTTCGCAAGAATAGAGAGAAAAAATTTTGCAATTACAAAAAACCAATCTATCTTTGCAGTCCCAAAAGGGAAACCAGGAGTGGTAGTTCAGCTGGTTAGAATACCTGCCTGTCACGCAGGGGGTCGCGGGTTCGAGTCCCGTCCATTCCGCCACAAAAAAAGCCAATTATCAATATAACTGATAGTTGGCTTTTTTCATTATAGCTTATCCCCGCTAAGGGAACCATCTGCGGGTATTATTGGCAATTTTCACAAGCATCAGCATAACCGGTACCTCTACCAGTACTCCCACTGTCGTAGCCAATGCAGCACCTGACTGAAGTCCAAACATAGATATTGCCACAGCAACTGCCAGCTCAAAGAAATTGCTGGCTCCTATCATTCCGGCAGGAGCAGCAACACTATGTGGCAGTTTCCACCATTTAGCCCACCCGTATGCCACAAAAAAGATAAATACCGTCTGTATTACAAGAGGAACTGCAATAAGCAGAATATGGAACGGATTGGCAAGAATTGTCTCTCCCTGAAAAGAGAAGAGAATTATAAGAGTAAGTAACAGACCCGAAACTGTAACATTATTGAATTTATTAATAAAAACATTGTTAAAATATTCAATCCCCCTTTTTTTCACCACCGTTACACGGGTTATCACTCCGGCTAACAAAGGAATTACAACAAAAAGCACAACTGAGAGAAACAATGTATCCCACGGAATGGAAATACCTCCAATTCCCAGTAAAAACCCTACAATCGGAACAAATGCCACTAAAATAATCAGATCATTAACGGCAACCTGAACCAGAGTATAGGCGGCATCACCTTTTGAGAGATAACTCCACACAAACACCATTGCGGTGCAAGGAGCGGCTCCCAGTAAAACAGCCCCGGCAAGATACTCATGTGCAAGATCTGCAGGAATCACCGATTTAAAAATTACATAAAAAAAGAGCCAGGCAAAGCCAAACATAGTAAAGGGCTTAATCAACCAGTTGGTTACTCCGGTCACAATAATACCTTTTGGCCTTTGACCTACATTTTTAACGCTTCTGAAATCGACCTTAAGCATCATCGGATAAATCATTAACCAAATAAGAACAGCAACCGGAATCGATACATTGGCATATTCCAGTTTATTCAGTGAAGCGGGAATTCCCGGCAGATATAGTCCAACCAGAATACCGGCAACAATACATAATGCAACCCACAGAGTAAGGTATTTTTCAAAAAAACTTATTCCTTGATTTTTCTCCATATTTCTTTAAAAATTAAATCTCTTCTGCAAAAATCTCAATCCAAAACCGGCAATCAGAACTCCGATGCCGGATATTATTACATTGAAAGGCAACGAAACCGACATTAAGAGACAACCTATCAAACCCAGATAAGGGATAATTTTACCGAAAATCTGCTCTTTACCGGGTTGCCTGATTGCCGAGAGATTAGTTATACTATAATACAGCAAAATAGTAAAGGTTGCAGACCTCACCACAAACTCAAACGAACCGATAAGAGTAATAGCCACAATAACAACTCCTGTAAAAACTATTCCGACATTTGGAACTGAAGTTTTACCATCAATCTTTTCAAAAAAGCGAGGCAAATCGTTGCGGCGTCCCATAGCCAGTAACATCCTGCTTATTCCCAGTATCTGGCTTAACAAAACCCCAAGCATTGCAGTCGATGCCCCTAAGGTAATAATCACCCCTATTCCGGGTGCGGACATCGCTCCGGCAGCTAATTGAAGAGGCGACCTGCTATGTGACATACTTTCGGCTCCAACAGTTCCGACAGCAACAAATGAGACAGCAGCATATAAAACAACTGCCGATACAATAGTAATAATAACCGCTTTCGGAATAGTTTTCCTAGGCTCCCTTACCTCTTCGGCAAGAGTAGCTATCCGGGCATAACCGGTAAAAGCAAAAAAGAGAATGGCTGTCGACTCGGCAATCCCCAAAACTCCGTTAGGTGCAAACGGGGTAAAATTTTCGGAGCTAACCGAAAAGAGTCCGCCAAAAACGAAGTAGAGCAGTGAGAGTACCGTAACCATAACAATTACAATATTGATACTGCCCGCCTTTTGAATGCCCGACAAATTTGCTATTGTTAAAAGAAAAACAGCTATTAATGAATATATTACTGGCGACAAAACAGGAACCAGCTGATAAAAATAACTGCCGAAACCAATAGCAACCACTCCTGCAGCAGAGAGCTTACTTATAATAAACATCCAGCCGGCTGAAAAGCCCCAAACAGGGCTCAATAAACGGTATCCGTACTCATAGGTTCCACCCGATTGCGGATAAACAGCCGCCAGTTGGGCCGAGCTGAGGCCGTTAAAAGAGGCGACAATTCCGGCAATCATCAGACCAACCAGAAACGATGCCCCTGAAACTCCGGCTGCAACACCGGTCACCACAAATATACCGGCTCCTATTATTGCACCCAAACCGACACCAACAGCATCTTTAAGCCCGAGTACCCGCTTTAGTTTGCCTGTTTCCATAATTACTGTTTACTAAAAGAACATACCATATACCATACCCGAAATTGTAGCCATTACAATAACGAGAAAAACAAAGAGAGCAGTCTTTTTAGTTCCCATCACCCCGTGAATCACAAGCATATTGGGCAACGAAAGCGAAGGCCCTGCCAATAACAGTGCAAGAGCCGGCCCTTTTCCCATACCCGAAGCAAGCAATCCCTGAATAATCGGAACCTCTGTTAAGGTGGCAAAATACATAAAAGCCCCTACAACACTTGCAAAAACATTGGACATCAAAGAGTTTCCTCCTACTGCCCACTCAATCCACTCATTAGGAACAACACCGGGAATTGAAGTTGTTCCGTGGGTAGAGCCGAGAAGAAAACCGGCGGTAACCACACCAACAGCCAACAGGGGCATAATCTGTTTTGCAAAAGCCCAGGCCGAAAGAGTCCACTCACGGTTATCTTCGTCTCTTTTGTCCAAAAGAGTCACCAGACTCAGCGAAACAATACCTACAACCATTGGTACAAGAGGCACAAACACCTCATTTGCAATAAAGGTTTTTGATAAAAATGCCGACAATGCAGTTGCCGATGCCCCAAGCACTACCCACTGCCACTTAATCTGGAGAATCTTAACAAGAATATATCCGAGAGAAAGTGACAGAGCAGAGGTGATATACCATTTATAAGTGTAGATGTAATACCAGGCACTCCCTGTATCATCTGCGGCAGGATGTCCCCAGTTGGCAAATACCAGAATGGCAACCAGAGTAAAGAAAAGTGCAGAAGTTTCACCCATAGACCTCTTTTCGGGAGGGGGAATAATATTCATCTGCTCCTCCTTTTTAGCTTTCTCCTCTTTTCTGTAAATAAAGGACATAATAAGACCTATCACAATAGAGAATGTTACGGCCCCTATTGTACGAGCAATACCCATCTCAAGCCCCAGTATCCGGGCTGTAAGAATAATTGAGAGTATACTGATTGCCGGACCCGAATAGAGAAAAGCAACAGCAGGACCCAAACCGGCACCTCTTTTGTAGATGCTGGAGAAAAGTGGAAGAATTGTACATGAGCACACAGCCAGAATAGCTCCCGACACACTCGCTATAGTGTAGGCAATCCATTTCTTGGCATTAGCACCAAAGTACTTTAAAACAGCTCCCTGACTTATAAATATCGATATTACACCCGCAATAAAAAAGGCGGGAAGCAGGCACAGAATAACATGCTCCTGGGCATACCATTTCGACAGATCGAGAGTAGCCAGTATAGCTGTCATAAAGGAATCACTGCTTACTGGCAGAAAAAAAGCCAGAGCAAAAACTGCAACAATCCAGATAAGTATCTTTAACTCTTTTTTAATATCCATTTCAATAATTTAAGTAACCGTTTATACACCAAGAATTTCCTTAACCTCTTTCTCAGAAGGAACCCTCCCCTTAATCTTAACAACACCATCAACAACAACAGCCGGAGTTGCAATAATATTGTACTGCATAATTTCCATTATATCTTCGACTTTAACAATAGTTGCGTCAACTCCGTTCTCAGAAACAACCTTTTCGATTAACTCTTTGGTTACATTACATTTTGCACAACCTGTGCCCAGTATTTTTATTTCCATAACATCAAAAATTTATATATAAATAACTATATAGTAT
>CAYGGD010000028.1:0-18472 GCA_964349315.1 uncultured Muribaculaceae bacterium | reverse complement strand
GGGTAATACTGTTACCAAACTTGTTTAACAAATATTTGTTTAAATATAGTTATATTCATACTCAAATTATTAATGATGATGCAAAAAGTTAATGATAAATCGGATATTGGTATTATTGGCCTAGCTGTTATGGGTGAGAATCTGGTTTTAAACATCGAAAGTCATGGTTACACAGTCTCTGTGTTTAACAGAACAGCATCAGTAACTCAAAATTTTACTGATGGCAGGGCCAGAGATAAAAATATTACTGGATTTTATTCCATTAATGAATTTGTAGCCTCGCTCTCTTCTCCAAAAAGAATAATGCTTATGGTTAGGGCGGGAAAGCCAGTGGATGACATTATTGAGCAACTCTCTCCGTTTCTTGAAAGGGGAGATATAATTATTGATGGCGGAAACTCAGACCATACTGACACTTCACGAAGGACTGAGGATCTGGAACTCAAGGGGCTTTTATATGTCGGTACCGGAATATCAGGAGGTGAAGAGGGTGCCCTTAATGGTCCTTCAATAATGCCAGGAGGGAGCTCTGCTGCCTGGCCCTATATAAGTGATATCTTTACTGATATCTCTGCAAAAGCTTCGGATGGCTCACCTTGTTGTGAATGGATAGGAGATGGCGGAGCCGGCCATTTTGTGAAAATGGTGCATAATGGAATTGAGTATGGAGATATGCAGCTTATTGCAGAGGCCTATATGGTTATGAAAACTATGATGGGGCTATCAAATGAAAAGATGGCAGATCTTTTTGAAACCTGGAACAGAGGCAAACTGGAGAGCTACCTGATTGAGATTACATCAAAAATTCTTAATCATAAAGATTCAAAGGGTAATTATCTGATTGATAATATTTTGGATACTGCCGGACAAAAAGGGACCGGTAAGCTCTCAGTTTATAATGCAATGGAGTTAGGTATCCCTTTAAATTTAATTTCTACTGCTGTGTTTGAGCGTTCTCTAAGTTATAGAAAAGAGTTGCGTTCGAATAATGAGTTGCTGTTCAATCGGCAGGGAGGCAAGTACTCAGTTCCTGAACCACAAGAACTGTTTGATGCCCTTTATGCTTCAAAATTAGTCTCATATGCTCAGGGATTCGATTTGCTTCGGGCAGCATCCGATGAGTTTTCGTGGAACCTGGATCTTGGCTCAATAGCCAGAATATGGAGAAACGGCTGCATTATCAGATCTACTTTTTTAAATAAAATTTCTGATGCCTATTCTGTAGGTAAAAAAACAGATCATCTTCTACTGTATCCATATTTTAAAGATGAAATCCTCCAATCTCTCCCATCATGGAGCTCTCTTACTGCAAAAGCTGCTATCGGTGGAGTCCCTTTACCCGCTTTTAGTTCGGCACTAAACTATTTTTATTCAATAACCACAGCAAACTTACCATCAAATATGATTCAGGCTCAGAGAGATTATTTCGGAGCACACACTTTTGAAAGAAGAGACTTCCCGCGTGGAAAATTTTTTCACGAAAACTGGACTGGTACAGGGGGAGAAACCAGCTCTACCGTTTACAATGTTTGATTATAAATTATGGATAGTAACTTAATTATTATTTTCGGAGCATCCGGAGATTTAACCAAAAGAAAATTAATTCCGGCTCTCAATAATCTTTACTCAAAAGAGAATGGAGAGCAAAGTTTTTCTGTATTGGGGATTGGAAGAACCAAATATTCTGCTAATGAGTACCGGAAATATATTAACGACGGGAATAATTTCGATAGCAGCGGTTTTTTAGAAAGGATTAATTATTTGACAATGGATCCCTCAGACTCTGGTGACTACTCTCTTTTAATATCGGCACTAGCAGACTATAAGTGTTCTAATTATCTCTTTTACCTGGCCACCCCACCCTCTATGTACGAAATAATATCGCTGAATATTAAAAAAAGCGGGTTACACCTTGAGAGTCCTGTTCAAAGTGGTATTAAGCCAGGAAAAAGAAAGATAATTATTGAGAAACCTTTTGGTTATGATCTAGAAAGTGCCATTAGAATGAATCGAATACTTAAAGAGGTATTTTCTGAGAATCAAATTTTCAGAATAGATCACTATCTTGGTAAGGAGACTGTACAGAATATTTTAGCGTTACGATTTGCTAATACTGTTTTCGAACCTATCTGGAATCGTCATCATATAGACCGGGTGGAGATCACTGCGGTAGAGGATATGGGGATAGAATCCAGAGGAGGGTTTTACGATGGTGTTGGTGCTTTGCGCGATATGGTTCAGAATCATTTAATTCAGCTTTTGGCAATTATTGCAATGGAGCCTCCGGTTATGTTCAACGAGAATGAATTCAGAGATGAGGTTGTTAAGGTATATAAATCATTAAAACCAATTAATTCAGCAGAAATAAACAACAGTGTTGTCAGAGGACAATACATATCTGGAGAAAAGAGGGGAGTAATTGCAAAGGGTTATCGGGATGAGAAGGGTGTCGATCCGGAATCACAGACTGAAACCTTTCTGGCAATGAAACTCTTTATATCAAACTGGAGATGGGAGGGGGTCCCTTTTTACATAAGAACGGGAAAACAGATGCCGACCAAAGTAACTGAGATTATTATCCATTTTAAACAGACCCCCCATAAGTTGTTCAGCTCAAGACAGAATAGCCCGGAGCACAATCAGCTTATTATCAGAATTCAACCTAACGAAGGAATGATACTGAATCTCGACATGAAGGTACCGGGTAAGGGTTTTGATATTAAACAGGCACCTATGGAATTTTCGTATGAACTGCTTGGTAAGTTAGATAGCAGCGACCCCTATTCCAGACTTCTGGAAGATGCACTTAAGGGTGAAGTTACATTGTTTACAAGAAGTGATGCAGTTGAAGCCAGCTGGTCTTACTTCGATCCTGTGTTGAGTTTCTGGTCAAACGATGGTAATACACCTTTATATGGTTATCCTGCAGGCAGCTGGGGGCCTTTGGAAAGCGAGGAAATTATTGAGGACAACCTCAAATGGACAAATCCCTGCAAAAACTTAACAAATACCAATGTTTATTGTGAGTTGTAAATTAAACAGAGAGAAATGGAGCAGTCAATAGAACTAACTAAACAGATGGTAACACTAATAAACGAAAAGAGTGGGGATAGTTTTTTTATGGCAATATCAGGTGGAAGCAGTCCTTTGACACTTTTTGAACTATGGAAAGGAGGTTTCAGAAATATTATTGATTGGAATAAAATTAAGTTGTTCTGGGTAGATGAGAGGGTTGTCCCTCCGGATAGTGATCAAAGCAACTATGGTGTTGCCAATAATTTCTTATTAAAAAATATTCCTATACCAAACGATAATATATACAGAATTTTCGGAGAGAATAATCCTGATAATGAAGCAAAAAGGTATTCAAGTTTGGTGAATTCGATGATGCCTCAAAATTCCGGCTTTCCAATCTTCGACCTTATAATTTTAGGAGTTGGAGAGGATGGCCACACTGCCTCTATTTTTCCCGGTCAGAATTATCTGCTCTCTTTTTCACAGCCCTATGCCGCATCGGTTAACCCCTATAATGGTCAGCAAAGAGTTACAATGACAGGAGGAACAATTCTTAATTCGGCAAAAACCTTTTTTTATCTTAATGGTGCCTCAAAAAAGAGTATTGTAGAGTCAATAGTTAATTCGACAGAATCTGAGAAATCACCAGCATCATTTTTTTATATAAATTTGAAATCTCCCGCCCTTTTTTGGGATTCAAATTGAATTCATTTGGTATATTTGTCTTCTTTTACGTAATTAAAAATTATAGATGGAGAGTATTTTCAGTCAGGATAAGATAAAAGATACACTGGAGAGATTAATTCAAAATTTACCTGGCTTTGTTTACAGATGCAAAAACGACAAAGAGTGGACTATGCTTTTCGTCAGTAATCAGTGCTATGAGGTTACCGGTTATCAGACAAACGAGCTTATAGCTAATAATTTAATATCTTTCAATCAGGTAATTGCACCGGAGTACAGACATTTCCTGCATTCAAGATGGAATGAGATTCTTCGTGATAAAAGCGTGTTGAAAGAGGAGTATCAGATTATCAGAAAAGATGGTTCGAGACGCTGGGTATTGGAGCAGGGAAGGGGAGTTTTTGATGACTCAACCGGGGAGTTGCTTTATCTGGATGGATATATAACTGATATTAACGATAAAAAGACTCTTTTTGACAGCTTAAACAGGGCCAATAGTTTGAAGTCGGCCTTTTTAGCCAATTTATCACACGAAATAAGAACACCTGTAAATGCAATTCTTGGCTTTTCGGAACTGCTTAAACAAGATGAGTCAGGTGTCTCCGGAGAGAGCAATTATCTTAGCATTATCTCTTCCAGTACAAGGAGTTTACTCAGAATGTTAGATGATATTGTAGTTGCATCCAGAATTGAAACGCAACATTTGGATGTGACTTTTGAAAAAATAAAATTAAAGGAATCACTGTCAAAAATATATAAACATCTCTCTTCGTACACCAGAAACAATGGCAATATTCCTTTGATAATTGATGAGAGAGGCATTACAGATCAAATGCTATTAATTACTGATTTTGCAATACTAAAGGATCTTCTTTTAAGACTGTTATCTAATGCTTTAAAGTACTCAGACAAAATGCCTGTTACTCTCTCTACCTTTATACAGGATAAAAAACTTTTTATCTCTGTCGCCGATTCTGGAATCGGAATTGACAATGAGAATATCGGTCATGTTTTTGAGAGCTTTTATAAAATTGATAATGATATTAACACAAACTCTGCCGGAGCTGGTTTAGGTCTTTATATATGTAAAAACTATGTGGAGCTTCTGAATGGGTCAATTACTATTACATCGTCACCCGGCAAGGGGACAATTGTGACAATTACTTTTCCTGTTCTAAATATTTAATTAATGTAATAACTATGAAATTTATTATCAAACATTTATTTCTTGTAATGTGCGTGCTGATGCCTCTTGTGTCAAACGCACAAATAGACCTTAAATACCAAAAACCACCTAAGGAGATACTGGATCTTGTTGAGTTTGACAGAGCTCCATCGGTTCGTTTAGTATCCGATAAAGAGTATATGGTGTTAACTTACAGAGACACATATCGTTCTCTTGACGAACTCAATCAGCCGGAAGTGCGTCTTGCAGGTTTAAGGATTAATCCGGTTACAAATATTGAGACATCTGCACTTTATCTAAACAATATTAAGGTTAGAAAAACATCTGATTCTAACGAGATTCAGGTTGAAGGGTTGCCTATAAACCCAAAAATAGCCTATATTCAGGTTTCTCCGGATGAAAAATTTCTTGCCTTTACTCATACAACAAATAAAGGAGTTGAGTTATGGATTGTTGATATAGTTGCAGCTCAAGCTAAAAAAGTTACGGATGATATTTTAAATGCTAATCTAGGTGCACCATACAGTTGGTTAAAAGATAGTAAATCATTTCTTATCAGAGTAATCCCTGCTACCAGAAAGCCTTTGATTAGTGAAGAGATTACTCTCCCTGCCGGACCCGTAGTATCTGAGAGTGAAGGGAGAGAGTCGCAGAACCGCACATATCAAGATCTATTGAAAAACAGGCTTGACGAGGCTAATTTTGAAACTCTTATTAGGTCTGAATTACATATCGTAAATATTGCCGGAGAAAGCATAAAGTTTAAAGATGCAGCTCTTTATGCAAATGAGTCAATATCCCCTGATGGTAACTATGTTATGTTAACTACCATTGAGAGGCCATACTCATACATTGTACCTATGAATCGTTTCCCTCAGAAGAGTGTCGTTTACGATTTAGATGGAAACTTAATTAAAGAGGTTAATGATGTACCTCTCTCAGAGGTTACTCCAAGAGGTCTCTCAAGTACTCGACCAGGAAAGAGATTTATGACATGGAGAGCAGATAAGCCTGCTACACTTTTTTTTGCAGAAGCACTTGATGGTGGAGATCCGGCTGTAGAAGCTGAGTATCGCGATGAGTTGTTTGTGTGGAGTGCTCCTTTCGACACAGAGGCCATTTCTATCGCAAAGGTTCCTCAGCGATTTTCCCGTATTTTCTGGGGGAATGATAAATATGCAATATTTGCTGATAGCTGGAGAGAGAATATGAACTCTAAAACATATCTGTTTAACCCGTCAGACCCTACGATTAACCCTATACAGATATCGGACAGAAATATTCAGGACATCTATTCAGATCCCGGCTCAATTGTTATGAAGCGTAATGATTACGGAAGACAGGTTATGACTATAGAAAAAGATAACATTTTTCTTATTGGTGATGGATTCTCAGCAGAAGGCCACTTCCCTTTTATCGATGAATTGAGTTTAAAAACATTGAAATCAAAAAGACTTTACCAGTCGTCCTATACTGATAAAATGGAAGAGATTACTTCTGTAGAAGATATCAAATCGGGCCTGATATTGGTTAGAATTCAGTCGAAGAACGAATTCCCCAATTACTTTTTTAGAAATATTAAAAAGAAGAGAGATAATCTCACTCAGATAACCAATTTCGAGAATCCTTTTGAAAGCATAGCAAATGTACATAAAGAGGTAATTAAATATTTTAGAAACGATGGCATTGAGCTTTCAGGCACATTGTATCTTCCGGTCGGATACGATATGGATAAAAAAGAGAAACTTCCTTTTTTACTGTGGGCTTACCCTCGTGAATTTAAAGATGCTGCTGCGGCAAGTCAGAGCAGACACAATCCGAATCAGTTTACCACCCCTTCTTATGGTTCGTTTATTTACTGGATTACAAGAGGTTATGTCGTTCTGCATGACGCTGCATTCCCGATTGTTGGAGAGGGAGAGCAAGAGCCAAACGACACCTTTATAGAACAGCTGATAGCTAACGCAGAAGCAGCTATAGATGCTGTAGATCAGCTTGGTTATATAGACAGAACAAAGGTAGCTGTAGGAGGACACTCTTACGGCGCATTCATGACAGCGAATCTGCTAACCCACAGTGATTTATTTGCATGCGGTATTGCCAGAAGCGGTGCATACAACAGAACCTTAACCCCGTTTGGATTTCAGAACGAAAGGAGAAACTTCTGGGAAGCTCCCGATGTGTATAACAGAATGTCACCATTTATGAATGCTCATAAAATGAAAACCCCTATTTTGCTTATTCATGGGGAGGCCGATAACAATACCGGCACTTTTACAATGCAAACAGAAAGGTATTTTCAAGCACTTAAAGGGTTAGGAGCTCCTGCCAGAATGGTTATTTTGCCAAGAGAGAGCCACGGTTATGCTGCTAAAGAGAGCATTCTGCATACTTTGTGGGAAACAGACAGGTTCCTCGAAAAGCATCTCAAAGGGAGGTAACCTTATCTTATTTATAAAAAAGGGGCTATTTATAGCCCTTTTTTTATATCTTTGCACCGCAAATTATAAGAATGCTAGAGTTACTTAAGAGATTAACAAGCGCACTTGTCTTGATTGCCTTTTTGGTGTTGTATGGGGGAAACACGATGTTCCACCATAAACACAAGGTTGGTGATTCATACATTGTTCACTCTCACCCATACTCTTCAGAAGAGTCTTCTAACCCGGGGCATAGTCATACCTCTCAGGGAATCAGTCTCATTAACATTCTTAACCATTTAATTCTATTCTCTCTTCTAGCTGTTGTATTGATGATGGTAGCCGAATCGGTTAACACACAACTTCTGCTCAGAGAATCTTCCTTTATATACACAGTTCCTTTTTCTCACTTTTATTTACGGGGTCCTCCTGATAGCTATTTTATCAAATAGTTATTAATGGACTTTGTAAATAGATATAAAAAGAATGAGGAAAAATATTATTTTAACAGCATTTATTATGCTGTTCGGTGTTGTGAATTTATTTTCACAAACAAGTGCAGATAATCAATCTGATGCTAATGTAGCAGGACATATAATTAATAAAAGTAACGGTGAGCATGTACCCTTTATGTCAATAAAGGTTATTGAAACAGGTATCCATACTATGAGTGATGCCACAGGACACTTTTTTCTTAGAAACTTACCTGAGGGAACATTTAAGATTGAATTTTCAGCAATGGGTTACAAATCAGTTGTAACTGAAGTAACAACAGTTAGGGGAAGGACTTTGGAACTTAATATTGAGGTAGAGGAGAGCGCTCTAATGGTGGACGAAGTGGTTGTTACTGCTACCAGAAACTTAAGTAAAAGAAGAGATGCTCCATCGGTTGTTAATGTGGTTGGTAAAAAATTATTTGAATCTACCGGTTCGTCTAATTTAAGTCAGGTTTTAAATTTTATTCCGGGAGTACGGGTAGATGTCAGTTGTCAAAACTGTGCTGTAACTGAGGTGAGGATAAATGGGTTGGAGGGTCAGTATTCGCAGATACTGCTTGATGGCAGACCAATGTTCAGTGCATTGGCAACAGTTTACGGAATTGAACAGCTCCCTGCCGAAATGATTGAGAGGGTTGAGGTTGTCAGAGGTGGCGGATCGGCTGTTTACGGTTCAAATGCCATTGGAGGAGTTGTTAACATAATAACCAAAGAGCCCCTTACAAATATTGTTACTCTATCAAGCAGTTTGTCGGTATTTGGAAAGGGAGCAACAGAAACAAATACCGCCTTTAACGGATCTTTTATAAGTGACGACTACAAATCCGGAGTCTATCTGTTTGGTATAGTAAGAGATAAGGATGGATACGACAGAAATGATGATGGCTTTTCAGATATTCCGGTAATATCTTCTGAAATTATTGGTTTCAGAGGGCATCACAAACCCACAAATAATTCCAGAATTACAGCCGAATATCATCATATAAGAGAATACCGCAGAGGTGGTGATTCATTGCATTTACCTCCCCATGATGCGATGATAGCGGAACAGTTGCGTCATAAAATTGACGGCGGTTCATTAAAGTACGACGTCTACAGTAACAATCTCAGACATCGTCTTAATCTGTTTGCCGCAGCTCAAACAATTAAAAGAGATAGTTATTTTGGTACCGAAATGAATCTTGATGCCTATGGAAATACCAATGATAATACATACTCAGTAGGAGCGCAGTACTCGGTAGACTTAAAACAAATAGTACTTTTGCCATCTGAATTGACAGTAGGTATCGAATATAATTATAACTCTTTGTTAGACAAAATGTTGGGACATGGCAAGGTTATTGATCAGGTATCTTTTACATACGGAGGATATCTTCAAAATGAGTGGAAAGGAGAAAAATCGAGTCTGCTTGTTGGAGCGAGAATCGATAAAAACAACTTTATTGATAATCCTGTGATTTCTCCAAGAATAAACCTAAGATTCACTCCTTATCAAGACCTTGTTTTGCGCGCAAGTTATTCAACGGGATTCAGGGCTCCCCAAATATATAGTGAAGATTTGCATGTCGAAGCGGTTGGCGGGGATGTGAGTTTTATTGTAAATGACCCGGATCTCAAACCTGAGTACTCACACAGTTTTAATATTTCATCAGATTTGTACGGCACAATAGGGACGATCCAGACTAATCTTTTGGTTGATCTTTTTCACACCAAACTCAGAGATGTTTTTGCGCTGGTAGAAATAGGTGAAGATAATCAGGGAAATATTCTTCTTGAGCGTAGAAACGAAGAGGGAGCTACCATCTCCGGAATTAATTCAGAGGCCAGATTTGCTTATGGAAACCGAATATCTTTGCAAACCGGATGGACATTTCAAAAAAGTCTTTACGACAAAGAGTTTTCGTGGTCTGAAGAGGATGATTTGCCACCACAGAGGAGAATGCTAAAAACCCCGGATGTTTACGGATACCTTTCCCTTAACTGGAACCCTTTTAAAAACGGAGATTTATCTTTTACAGGAAACTACACTGGAACTATGTTAATGCCTCACTTTGCTGGCTATATACCGGAAAACAGAGAAGTGACCACTCCTTCATTCTGGGATTTTGGAATTTTGGCCTCTTACTCTGTTTTTGCAGGAAGAAATATGAATATAAAGTTTACAGCAGGAGTTAAAAATATTCTGGACTCATTTCAGAAGGATCTTGACAAAGGGCCTTTAAGAGATGCCGGGTACCTATACGGACCTGTTATGCCCAGAACATTTAACTTTGGAGTTAAATTAACCCTATAATCTATTCTGATTTGGAGTTGGCAACCTGATCAAGTATCTCCTGAATGTCGTCGATACATCCGCCGCAAATTGTACCTGCTCCGGTTGCCTCTCCAACATCTTCTACAGTTTTACATCCTTTTTCTTCTATTGCCTTAAGAATCTCATTTTTGTAAACTTCGTTACAGTTGCAAATAATTGTGTCTCCGTTCATATTATTATCTATTAATGGTTTGTTACTAATTGTTAACAATTTAATCAGAAATTTGTTGGGCAACAGAGTTCTTTTCCAACTCGTTTTTCATCGAAATGTAACCCTGTTCAAAGATTATATCAACTTTTTTCAGGTCAAATGTCTTATACTGCATAACACTTTCTACCTCTATTAATATATCGCAAAGTTTTTTATCTTCAACTGTATTGGCTTTAAACATAAAGTGATAGCTTCTCTCTGCAATACCAATTATATTTCCCGAGTACTTTTCAGTTATCATTGGGCTTGCATTTATGCCAACGATAAAATCACAAAGATCTCTTATAGGCGACACAGGAAAGTTTTTAAAAATGCCGCCATCGACATATTTACTACCGGAAATAACAACAGGGTTAAATATAACAGGTATACAGGCAGATGCCATTACTGTTTTACTTAAATCACCCTCTTTGAAAAGAGTGCTCTCTCCTTTATCTAAGTTTGTAGCAGTAACAAATAAAGGTATCGGCAGCTCTTCGAGTTTTTCGTATTTAATTACATTACTTAAAAACTTTATAAAGCCGTTTGTTGCAAACAGACCGTTCTTAGGCATGTTAATTTCAACAAAATCATTAAAATCTTTCTTCTTAAAGAGATCGCAAATCTCCTGCGGAGAGTATCCGGAAGAATACAATGCTCCTACAATTGCTCCGGCACTGGTTCCCGAAATAATTTCGGGCTTAATCCCTTTTTCCTCCATTGCCTTAAGCGCTCCTGCATGAGCAAATCCTTTAACACCGCCTCCTGAGAGGGCTATTCCTATTTTATATTTTTTTGGCATAAGCATTTATTCGAGCGTGAAATATATAGTAGCACCTTTACCGGGTTCAGACTCAGCCCATATATCACCATCGTGTTTTTCAATAACCCTCTTAACAGTAGAGAGCCCTACACCTGTTCCGGAATAGTCGCCTCCTGTATGTAATCGGACAAATGGCTGGAATAAGTTTTCTGCCTTGGCCATATCAAACCCTATACCATTGTCACTAACAAAAAACAGATCTTTTCCCAGATACTCTTTTTTGCCAAAAACAACTGAGGGGTTTTCTGATTTTGAGCTATATTTCAGAGCGTTACCTAAAAGATTGTCGAGTACTATCCTGAGCAGGCTGTCGTCTCCATTAGCAATCATATTTTCTTCTATGGTTACTTTTGTATTTTTACTGTTGTATCGGATTTTTATATTATCAATCAGGTCATTGGCGATTCCACTTAAAGAGATTTTCTCTTTTTTAAGAGTTGCTTTGCCAGATTGTGAAAATGCAAGTAAGTCTTTAATAAGTTGATTCATTTCATGTGCTGAGTCATAAATATACTTAATATAGCTCAACTCCTCTTTATTTAAAGAACTATTGCCGTTGTCCATAATAGCACTGGCAAAACCAATAATAACCGAAAGAGGTGATTTTAGGTCATGAGAGACTGTTCTCGAAAACGCCTCAAGATCTTCGTTTGCCTGAAGCAGATTGTTATTACTTTCCTCGAGCTGTGTTTTAATCTGAATAAGTTCTTCATTTCTCTGAATAGCAGTGTCATAAACCGATAAAAGCAGATTTAGAATTTGCTTTCTGTCAGATGCAATTGAAAAATTTTCGCCACGATACTTAAGATCTATTGGTTCCTTAACCAGCTGGTTTATTTCTGTATTCTCCCTGTTATTTAAAAAGTATTCTATACGTGATAATAAAAAAGACTCTTCGTATGGTTTGGTGATAAAATTATCTGCACCCGCCTGAAGTCCTCTTATAATATCGTTGGGATCCTGGAGTGATGTAAGCAGTATTACTGGGATATCAAATGTTTTGGAGTTAGACTTAATGGCTTTGCAAAACATATATCCATCCATCCCCGGCATTATAACATCACTTATTACCAAAGTGGGTTTGCGTACTTTGATAAACTCCAGTGCCTCCTCTCCGGTAGGTAAAATGTGGTAGTCAAAGTTGTTTTTCTTAAAAAAGTATTCAAGTCTTTTGGCCTGAACCATTGAATCTTCAACTGCTAAAAGAAAACTATTTACACTATTTTCCATTATTATTACGGGTATTGTCGGGTTTTGACATTAATAATCTGTTTATCTCCTGAGCAATTTCAAAAGGTGGCATTACCTTGCAGACAGCACCAATTTTAACGGCTTCTGCAGGCATTCCGTATATCAGACAGCTCTCCTGATTTTGGGCAATGGTGTATGATCCGGACAACATTGCCTGGTAGATACCCTGAGCACCATCGCGCCCCATTCCTGACAGCAAAATTGCAACAGCTCTGTTCCCGTAACAATTAGCAATACTTTCCATTAGAAAGTCTATCGAAGGTATGTGCCCGTTTTCTCCCTCTTTAGGAGTGGAGAGGTAAACTGTCAATGGTTTTTTTATTGTTATGTGTCTTTTTCCAGGAGCAATATATATTGTGTTTTTTAACAATTGTTCACCTTCGTCAGCTAATTTAACCCTGCACTTTGCATACTGTTGCAACCACAATGAAAAACCCTCTACAAAATGAACATCTATGTGTTGCACTATTATTATCGGAGCATTTAGCGGATAAGTGAGATTAGTTAAAATTTCCCTTAAACTTTCCGGTCCGCCGGCAGAGGCACCAATAGCTATAATCTCTGTTTGTTCCGGTGGTGAACACTTAATAATATTTTTTTTAAATTTCTGCTCCTGTGATGCCGGAATATTGTTGGGACGGCGGACAACCCTGATCTCAGACATTATTTTCAGCATATTTCTGTATTTAGAAGCATCTTTAATAAACCTTTCAGAACCGGGTCCTTCTGGCTTTGGAAGAATTGCGACGGCTCCGGAGTCAAGCTCTTTAACAGCCAAGTGAATCTCTTCTGGCTTATAAATACTGCTTACAATAACAACGGGCACCGGGTTTGTCTGCATTATCCGTTTTGTGGCTTCCAACCCGTCCATCAATGGCATCATAAGGTCCATGCTTATTATGTCGGGTTTAAACAACCTGCTCAATTTTACTGCCTCTACACCACTGCTTGCAACTCCCACTACCTCAAAAACTGAATCCTCTGACAAAATTTTTATCAGAAGTTTCTGAATAAGGGGAGAGTCTTCTGCAATGAGTACTCTGATTTTTTTTGAGTTCTTTACATGAGGCATAAAAATACTATTTGAGTCTGTTTATTGTGTCAATCAAATTGCTTTTTTCAAAACTACTCTTAACAATATATGCATCGGCTCCTGCATCCATTCCTTTTTTCATGTCGACGGCACTTTCCAGTGCCGTTACCAATATTACTGGAGTTTCTGCTATTTCGCTATTGCTCCTGATTTGTCGTGTCAGCTCGAACCCGTTCATATGCGGCATCTCAATATCAGACACCACAATGTCAAAGCGGGTCTCTTTAAGTTTCTTCATAGCATCAACACCATCTATTGCAGTAGTTACTTGATAGCCGGCGCTCTCTATGTAGTTTTTGAGAGCGTGTCTGATAGTTATTGAGTCTTCCGCAATCAACACCTTTACTGTCGGGCTATCATCACTGTTTTCTGTTCCTGATGAAAAAATTGGCTCATTAATGGGTTGAACGGCAGAAGTGGAGTCTTTAATTAACTCTTTAACATTAACAACAGGAACTACAACACCGTTCTTAATAATGGTTACTCCCGCAATATATTTAACATATTGTAATTGAGGTCCCATGCCTTTGAGAATGCCTTCATTCTCTTCAAAAATATCGTCGACAATAATAGCAATATCGGTGTTGTTATGGCTAATTATCATTATATTATAGTTCTGAGAGGCTTTGCCGGATTGTACGCTTTTTTCAATACCTATTAAGTCGGAGAGTCTGAAAAGATCAAACGCTGATCCGTTTTCATTCCGGAAAATCTTTTTATTCCCGACATTACCGATATTCTCTTTTCCTTTTATCACAACTTTTTTAATAAATTTCGACGGTATAACAAGATGTTGTTTTTCGCTTTTAATCAGCACTCCGCGAAATGTTGAAATAGTCTGTGGAAGAGTTAATATAAAGTTTGTTCCCTTTCCTGACTCCGAAGAGATATCCATTGTTCCACCAAGAGAAATCATTTTCTCTTCTGCAATTGACATTCCTATTCCTCTGCCTGAAATATCTGTTACAAACTTCTTTGAGGTTACTCCCGATTTAAGAATAAGTCGTTGGATTTCTTTATAATTGAGTGATAAACTCTCCTCTTTTGATATAACGCCATTCTTGATAGCAGATTCAACCACTTTAATATTATCTATTCCTCGTCCGTCATCAGATATTACTATACGAACCTTTCTCTCAATCAGTTTCTCGACAACAAGTGATATTTTCCCGCTTACGCTCTTCCCTGATAAAACCCGCTCTTCCTTACCCTCAATTCCGTGATCAATACAGTTACGGATAATATGTAAAACTGGATCTTTAAGCTCTTCAAGAATCCGTCTATCAATTTCGACATCGGCCCCTTTTGCTTCAAATTCTATCTCTTTGTCGTACTCCTTAGCGAGCTCCTTTACCATTCTATGCAATCCCTTAAAAAGTAAGCTGAAGTTAGATAGTAATACAGAACGAATATTGGCAGTTAACTCGTCCGTCATTCTTGCAGACTCTGCCTGAAAAGCAATTAAGTCTCGGAGTAATTCGTATATATTGTCGTCTTTGTATTTGCTGTAGATATCCCCCAAACAACTTTTATAGTGCTCGAGTGTTGTCCTTAAGGTTACAAAATATTCAGTCTGAGCCAGTATGTTATTAAGATACTGAGTTGAAATTCTGACGCTATCATCAATACTGGTCAAATGGGTTGCCACAGGTGCCGGCTCTTGTTTAATCTCTGTACTTTCCTTTATTGTAGTTACGGGAATATTTTTAACAGGTGTTTTTATAAATGAATTAATTGTCCTTACTGCCTGATTAACCCTTGAAGAGGGAACTATTTTTGAAATATCTCCGATTGCTAAAAGTAGCTCTTTTAATAAATCAGTAAGCTTATAAAGATACTCCGACAACTGCAAAGAGTTGTTAATCTCTCCCTTTTTAAGAAGTCCAAATATGGTTTCCATAGATGAGCACACTTTTTCAATATCAGTTAAATTAACTGCTCTCGATGCTCCTTTAAGACTGTGTGTGCTCCTGAAAACTCTTTCTATTATGGTAGCTGATGATGCAGGGTCGGCATCCTCCAACTGAAGCAACCCCTGAACAATTGTGTCGTAATGTTCAGCTGCCTCAACTTTGAAATCATTCATCAGCTCTTTTAAAAACTGATTGCTATCCTGACTATCAGCCATAGAGTATATTACAGATTAAATTGGAGTAAAATTTTCTTTAATGATTGGCCAAGATTATGTATCTCTTTTGTTGCTGACTGTGCCTGCTGAATTCCGGTGGCATTCTGTTCACTGGCTTTCTTAATATTTTCCATTGCCGGAACAATTTGATCCATTCCAGCCATTTGCTGGTGGTTGGAAGAGGAGAGCTGCATGGTAACATCGCTTGCCTCTTCTATGTTATGAGCCAGTATATCAATAATGTCATTGCTTTGAGTAACCAACAATTTACCGCTTTCTACTGTGTTCATGGCATCTTCGGTAACTCCAACAGTATTATTGACAGACTTATCGATTTCATTCAAGATCTCTTTTACCTGTTGAGTCGCTCTTTTTGACTGATCGGACAAATTTCTAATTTCCTGAGCTACAATTGTAAATCCTCTCCCGTGCTCTCCGGCTTTGGCGGCCTCAATAGCTGCATTTACTGCAAGGAGGTTTGATTGATCTGCTATATCTGAAACTGTAGACGTAATTTCGCCGATTCTTCTGTTTTGTTCGGATAGTTTAATAACTGTAGTTGAGATTTTTTTCATCTGTTTATCAATCTCACCCATTCCATTAATAACTTCATTTAATGAGTTTTGCCCTTTTTCAGCAGACTCTTTTACCCGGTTTGAACTATCTAGTAGCGATTTCGCTTTTTGGTTGGCAATTGTTGCAGTTTGCCTAACCTCCTCTATTGTAGCAGTAGTCTCTGAAACTGCAGCGGCTGTTTCGGAGGCGCCTGTGGACATTTCTGTTATGGTTGTAAGAATCTCCTGCGAAGAGGTTGCAAGAATCTCTATTCCATTTTTAATTTCTCCTGATATTTTTTTAAGCATTCTTATAACAAAAACGGATATCACAAACACAAGCAGCATTAAAATAAAACCAAAGAGAATTGCGCGACTTGCAACTTTTTTCCTTAAAGTATCACTGGTAATGAGCATCTCCCTTCTTCTGGTTTGTACATGATTTTCCAGAGATACAATTTTTGTGTTGACACTTTCATAATAGGGATTAAGGGTTCCAACAACAAAGTCGTAAGCGTTATTGAGATTTCCTGCTTTAACTATGTTCAGATACTGCACTCTTGCAGTGATATATGAAATAATCTCATCGTTAAGATCTTTAAACTGATTTCTCAATTGAGGTAATTGACTAAGCGACATATCAATTTCGTGGCACTTGTCAAGTATCTCCTTTTCAAGAAGTCCTATTGATACCATTGTCTGCTGAACAATCCTGGAATCATTCTCTGCCAGTAGAGTTAACGAAACAGCTCTTAAATTATTGATATCGGCCCTTAGAAATGTAAGCTCATATGCCAGACTGTCAAGTTCAAATACTTGACTGTTAACATTTTCTACCCTCTTGAGATTACCAGAGGTAAATAATAGGGTACCTATAGTGCCTGTAAGAATCAAGGCAAAGCTGATCAGCAATCTGCCCCTTGTCTTTATATTGAACATACTATTCATGTTTAGTTATAATGATTTCTGGTGAATTCAAAAGGTATTCGGCATTTAAAAGAATTGTGTTGTCACAAAAAATGCCCTCGCTGTATAGAGAGTGCTTATCAGAACTATTAGCCGCTGAGTGGCTTAGTTCAGAGATATTCCGTTTTGCAATTCCGTGAATTTTATCGCATATCAAACCGAAGTAATTAGTGCCATTGGAGATTACAACTACCCTGTTTAATTCCGTTAACCCCCTCTCTTTAATGTTAAGAAGGGACTGTAAATTGACCAGAGAGATTATGTCTCCCCGAAGATTGATAACCCCTTGAACAAAGGGAGGAGCCCCGGGAATGCGGGTTATTTCTCTGAGGTAGTGCACCTTTGATGCGTAGCTAGCTCTTAATGCATAGTTGTTGTTGAATAGGGCAAATTCCAGAGTGTCAATGCATTCTGCTTGAGCTAATTCATCTCTCTTATCATTGCAGGCGTTAGATATAGCTCTTTTATGAAGTATCTCCTTGTCAGAAGTTGTCATCTCAGTCTATTTACTTATTTTTAAATTTATAAGCGATTTTAGCATCTCGGAGACATTTACTGCAGTTAATCCCCCTGAATCCGGTACTACCTCGTGAGGATCTCTGTCTGAAAGGAGGGTAAGGGCTGTTTTAAAATATTTGGCTGCTGAGTCTTCTTTATTGTTTTCAAGAGATAGCTCTCCCAACATAATATGAGAATAGATGTGCTCGTGATTTATATAGATACATTTCTTAAATGTTTCGGCAGCTTTCATAAAGTTGTTAAGTTCTTTTTGGATGGTCCCATAAAGATAGTAAATATCCTTGCTGTATTCGCCTTTGTCGATTATTTTTTCGAGGATAGCGGCTGATTCTTCCAAAAAGCCGGAATCGGCCAGTGCTTTTGCTTTATCGTAATCACTAACAGCTGGTAGAGGCGTTTTTTCCTTAGTGATTGAGATGGGCACCTTTTTAACTAACCGTTTTTGCTTAACAGCAATATCCTTAATGGGTTGCCAGCTTTGTTTCGGGGGTTCAATCTTTCCCCCTTTTCTGTAAAAAAAACCTCCGTTAACATCCTGCTTAACAAATTTTGAAAAATAGTCGTCATTTAGTTCTACCTGACCTATTATAAGCCAGCCATTCTCTTTGAGATTGTCGTGGAATCTGGAGGAGATTTTTTTAATATGGTCGGGTTTAAAATACATTAAAACATTACGACACAGAATAAGATCAAATTTTGCCGAATCATTTGTAATAATTCCGTAGTTGTCGGATACAAGGTTGAGATTAATAAATTTGACCATTTTTTGAATCTCAGGAGATATTCTCCATAGATTTTTCTCTTTTATAAAGTATTTTTCTTTAATGTAGTC
>CAYGGD010000027.1:0-19076 GCA_964349315.1 uncultured Muribaculaceae bacterium | reverse complement strand
TGCATCTGAACAGCTTACCGGATTGCACGAATCGTAGGCCAAAAGACCATCTGTATATTTGCTTCTGGTAATCCAGCAACAACAGAGCAACTCAGAATCTCTGGCTATATAAGCAAACTTTTCACCGGCCCTGAATCTCAGATATTGCCACTCATACAGAGGCGAACCCTTCTCTCTCATTAAATCGACAAATTTTTCCCAGGTCTCGGTTTCAAAATACTCAATTTTTGAAGAGTCCGGATTAAAGTTACTGTTTCTGCAATAAAATATATCTGTTTTGTATGATAGGTGAGTTACATGGTGTTTCAATTTTTCTGACCAGGCTCTGCCACGGTAGTGAAACTCCATAAGTTTTTTAACATTAAATTTTGCCGAAACAGCAACTAAAATGCCTCTTATACTGATAGGGATATAGCAGCTAAAAACCTCGTGGAAATTATTTTTAAATCTTCTTTTGTATGGCTCATCTCCCAATCCAAAATCCAAAATTTCAAACTCCTGCTCTTTGCAGTACGAAGCTACCTCCCCAAGAAGGATTTCAAAAGGAGAATAGTCTAAATATTTTATATTAATAAGAGGAGTATGCCATAGCAATGATTTCCCGAAAATCATTCCATAGTGGATTGCTACTATTTCGTTTCCGTTATATACAACATTAACTACCTTGTTATCGGTGCCGGCAGAATATTGATAAATGCGCTTCTCTCTCTCTTTGGCAAAAGGGCTGGTAATATAAGAGAACCCCCACCTCTCAGTGTGATAATCGGCAATAATATTCAGATATGCCAATACCCCTTTACCTTTCACATTAACAACCCTGTAATTCAGGTTTTTTCGAGCTTTATTAAGGTGTCGTCTGATACTTTTCTTACTTACTATGGAGTCAAAATCTACCTCATCTTTGCTCGTACTAAAGTGGTAAACCCGTTTTTTAACACTAATACCACAGCTTTTTCGTAACTTTTTACTAAAAGTATTTTCAAACAGTATAAGGTCGGTGTTGTAGTGTTTGAGTGTTTTCTTAAGCTTACTGACAATTTGTTTGTGAAATCCCTCGCTTATCCATACCGCACTATAGTCGTAAAAGCCGCTGCATATAAAATCATAAACATTCAACCTGGTTTTAAGAATTTCGCGGCGTGATAAACGACCAATAATAACACCTACTATTTGATTATTATGTTTAAACTCAGCTATCAATAGGTCTCTTTCTCCTTCTGCCTGAGCCATATACTCATCAATTCCGGGCAAAGGAAGATAATCGCGGTGATACTCATTCTGAATAAAATTTAATGCCGGCTCGCTCAACTCTTTCATTAGCTTACAATTGACAGCTGTGTCGTCTTTGCCAGATAAAATCTTAGTTATTTTTCCTTTGACTTTTCTGAAAAAGGGCCTTACAACATCAAACCAGGCTGTTTTAACTGCGGGTCTTATGAAGTTAAACCACAGGTAGAGCATTTTTGAAAAAAGAGTTTTGCCCGACATAAAAAAGGTATAGCTCAAACAATAGTCCGATGTCCATTGAAATTTATACTGCTCATTGCCAAGTAAGAAGTCGAAATGCAGAAAATTATTGGCCTTGGCATACTCGATACTCCTTTTAATAAGAATTTTACCTGGTGAGTAGCGACCATACTCCATATTAAAAGTTGGCTTGTACCATAATAATCTATCTCCGTATTCGAAGCCGAAATGATATGCAACGGGCTTATCTTTAAGGGTTAACGAAACAAAGTTTATAAAAGGCCTAATATTTTCATTGCTAATGAGATTTCTGAAAAAAATCTCCTCCTTTTTACTTAGCTCCTCCCCTTTATATCTGTATCGCGCCCTCTCCCTCAGGCGCAACATTTTTAAAAACCCCGGAAGCTCGTTTAGTTGAGCCTCTTTAGAAATTATCTTAGTAAACTTCAAACTGCCAATACGACTAAATCCCTCTTCTCCAAACTTGAGATCGTACCTGAGCCCGGGTTTAACCTCTTTTATATAGCTCTCAATGCTGGGGCCAATCTTTAATATGGGGCAAAGGTCACTTTTGGATAATCTTTTAAGAAATTGTTTTCCTCCGGCTCCACTTTGCAAAATATCCAGATTAGGAGAATCTTGTGGAATATGCACCATTTCGCAATAATCCCAACTTTTATGATTCTGCTTTATAAAATCTAAAATATCGCAAACAGATTCTCTGTAATCCGGAAGAGTGATAAAGTCAAGATAGTCTGAAGAACCGTCTCCGATAAATTGCAGACGCCTTAGGGTAACAATGCCCTCTTTTTTATTCATTACTATCAATGGTGCAATAGCAATGAGCCTATTGTTATAGTAAACACAAATTATAAAATGATCTCTTTGAGAGGCGTATACATTAAGCCACTCAAACAGCCATTCATATCTTAGAAAGAGATTCCCCGGCTTACACTCGTCTACAAAGGAGTTCCACACCCCTTTTAGTAACCTGATGTCATTAACTAGTTCTATTCTCTTTAAGTTCATATACTCTTGTTTACTAAGAAATACAACTCTCTTTCTTTGCTGCTGTACTCTCTCAAAAATTTGGGCAAAGCACCTGAGTATGAGACTCCTTTGTCGTTTTTAGTATCAAGATAAACAGCTATTGCTGCCCTTTTATCTGAGTTCTCTTTGGCGCTCAATTTAATCGAATGTACATTTTTAATCCCAATTTTTAACAGATCTTTAAGTTGGGTCTTGTACCAGAGCCACACGCAGTATTCGAATAACCTGATCTCACTCTCTTTTACAATTTCTCGGGTTAATTCAAATGCCATATAATGATCGTTCCATCCCTCCAGCCTATGGGTAACATATACTGTATCAGGCCGAATTGTATTTATCAAACTACTCAGTCTCTCATTCTCTTCGTCCTGCTCTCCTACTCTGCCATCTTCAAAGTTTAAATAGTGTATGTTTGAGTAAGGTTGTCCGACAATACCGGCAGCTTGAAATGTAAGCCGCATTCTTTCAGAAATAAGATCTTCCTTATCAATCTCTGTTGTACTGTTTTCACCTTTTGTCAAAAAGATAATAAAGAGCTCTTTGTTTTTAGAGTTAAGCCTCGAAATAAGTCCGCCGCATCCTAAAATTTCATCGTCGGGATGAGGGGATACAATTACAACCCTCTCTCCTTCATGCAATTTCTTCCCTGCTATTGCAGCTATAACGCAATAGAAACGGTGTATCAAAGACCTGATTATTATGCTTATCTCTCTTTTCACCTTATTTGCTTTTTAACTTTGTAAAGAGATTTTGCCAATCGCCCATAATTTTCTCTTTGCTGAATCTTTTCACATTCTCCCTTGCCTCTGTTCCCATATTTACCCTGAGCTCATGACTCTGTAAAAGCATTCTCAACTTGTCGGAATAACTGTCAATATCTCCATTATCTATTAAAAATCCATCTATACTATCATTGATGATATTGGCAGGGCCCACAGGGCAATCAAAAGCAATTACCGGCAATCCACAAGCCATCGCCTCTAATAAAACCATTCCGAATCCCTCGAAATGAGAGGTCATTACATAAACCGACGAATTCAGGTACTTCTCCTCAATATCTTTAACCGGGCTCTTAATGAAAATAGAGTTATCAAGTTTTTTATCATTAATCATACTCCTTAGCTTACCCTCCAGCTCTCCGTTACCGTAAATTTCCAAACACCATCCGGGATAATTAAGGGCTACTTTCGACCAAATTTCAATAAGGCGTTCATACCCTTTTTCGTGGTACAGCCGGCCAACACTTATAACCTTTCTCGCTTCACAACTGCTCTGCTCCGTAGGCAAAAAAGGCAAAGGATTGGGTATCACTTCACAGCTTCTTACATTTTTCCAACTCTCTGCATCCTGCTTTGTAAGAACTACAAAAGCATCGAACTTAACTGCTGCTCTCTCTAGTTTTTTCTCCCAAATTTTACCGGCAATTCTGTATGGCAGCGATTTCTCCTGCATCATATGCAAGTTTCTCAGATACTTTTTTGGGGCGTGTGCTTCAGCTATTTTTATGCTCCCGTCGGGTATAGTGTGAATAAAATCAATATCTCTGCTGATGGTTGTAATTACATAATCGGCTCTTATTTTCATTAGCTTTTCAGATAGCCGTTTTTTATACTTTCTCAGCAAATAATAATAGACAATAGCCCTTTTAAAAAATGAGTATTTATACTGGATCAAAAAATTGACATCCAAATCGATATGTGTCACCTTATTTGAGAGCTTAAAAAAAGGGGAAACTCCGTTTTGGTGGGCTGTTATTATATGTACATCATAATCGTAGAAATCCGCAAAATAATTGGCCTTATCGGTAATTATTCTGTCCGCACCTCCAATGGTGGTAAGAGCAGGATATATATATACTATCTTCATTAATTGTTTACCCTTGGTCTGAAAAAATTTTTAAAAGGTTTTATAATTTTCGATTTAATAGTTATTGTAACAGGGAAAAAAACAATCACTTTGCTTTTTAGGGGTATCAAATTAAAATATCTGTTTTTAATTATATACTTAATTATCATCCATCTCTCTTTACAGTTGATTATTCGTGCCTGGTGCGTAAGTGCATTAACTATAAGGGCTACAAGTGCATTTACAATTTCTCTTACCTTTTCGTTTCTGTCGTTGGAGTAGTATTTTAGCTGATCTATAACTGTAAGATACCCTTTTATGTTTTTTTCGGAAAACCGATGAGTCATTGTCGAATTAGTTCTCACTCTTCGTTTAAAGAAAATCCGGTTAATGTACCCAACCCTCTCTGCCTCAATAAACAAGAGGGGAGTAAAGAGTTCGTCTTCGTGAATAATTCCGGGATAAAACCGATGCATCCCTTTCTCAATAAGCTCTCTTTTGCAAAAGAAAAGACAAACGGATGCAAAAAACATATCCTCCTTTATAAGCTTATCTGTAATATCAACTCCGTTAAATATCTCATTTTCGTCTAATGACGATCTATTGTAGCTGAACCACCATTTTTTAGCTTTATCCTGGTCGTCAAATAATTTGGCATCAAAAAAAACCAGGTCTAAATTATTGGCAGCTGCTTTGTTATAGCACTCAAGAAAAGTATCCGGCTCTAAGAGGTCGTCGCTGTCCATAAAATAGATGTACTCTCCTGTTGCTTTGTCAATTCCCTTATTACGAGCTACAGATTGACCACTGTTAGGTTGCGTTGTCCACACAATTCTACTGTCCTTTGCTGCCTCATCCTGAATAATTTCCAGCGAACCGTCTGTTGAGCCATCGTCAACAATAACAATTTCAAGATCACGCAGCGTCTGGTTTTTTACAGATAGTAAACACTCTCTTAAAAAAGGAGCCGTATTATACACCGGAATTATAACACTTACTTTTTTCATTCTTCAATTAATGATTCAAACAGGGTTTTCCACTCATCCATAATTACATCGGGAATAAATCTTTGTGAACTTTTCTTCGCATTCTTACCCATCTCCTTTCTGATAGATTCATTTTGTATAAGATAACCTATTTTTTCGGCTAAAAGATCAATATCTCCCGATTTTACAAGTAGTCCGTCAAAACCATCTTTTATTATCTCTTTTGGGCCACAGGGGCAGTCGAATGAAACAGGTGGTACACCACAAGCCATTGCTTCACAGATAACCATCCCAAAACCCTCGAACCTCGAGCTTAATACAAATATCGAACTTTCTGCATATTTTTTTGATATATCTTGAACCGGTGGCATTAAAAAACAGCTATCACCAATACCAAGCTCCTCAATTTGGCTCTGAAGTGAGTCTTTATCTCCCTCCCCGTAAATCTTAAGTACCCATCCGGGATTGCTACTAACTGCCTTTGCCCAGGCAGGTATTAACATGTCAAATCCTTTTTGGGGGGCATATCTTCCAACTGCTACTACCTGTTTAGATGAGCAGTCAGATACAGCCCCGGGCTCAATTGTAAGAGGATTGTATATCACATGGATATTATTCAACTCCGGCCAATTATCACACTCTTCATGAGTAAGCAGTATTAACTTCGATAACGATAAAAGGTTGCTGATAAATCGTTTTTCTAAACGCAGCTTAAGCGGCTTGATAAAAAAATTGTCACTTTTAATTGATCCTGTATGATACGAGTGGCGCGTAACATGAAACTCCCCTATTTTAACTCCTCCAGCATTTGTCTTCCCGATAAAACCAATCTCTCGCCGCAATGTGCTTATTGTAATGTCAGGAGAGTAGTGTTTTAAAAAGCGTATAAACCTTCTTTTAAATCTCATGTATTGGAATGGGTATCTCAATATTCGTAATAGCAGAGAGCTCTTGCCTGAATTATCAAAAACAACATTGATGTCGTGGTGAGTAACATTTGGAGAGAGTGTAAAGTAGGGTTCCCGCCCTTTTTGTTCTGAAGTTAAAACTGCAACCTCAAAACCAAATCGGTCGGCAAGGTAGTTTGCCTTGAATGTTATTATGCGCTCCAAGCCTCCTGATGCATACATCGAAGGCAGGTAATAAACAATTCTCATATCCTGCAAATAACCTGGCTTTTAAAATTTTCATCCTCCCCTTTTGTTACAATATTGCCGGAGGGTGCTTCATTTACATATTTTGTGGGAATCGGCACTTTTCTGGTTACTCCCATACGGAACCACTCATACTCTACATCTACATGACCTACATCTACTGCCTGGTATCCGTTTAACCATAAGTCGTATGCCAGAACCGTAGCTGTCGGGCCAAGAGCTATTAGAAAAAGCTGATTCTTATTCTGCTTTAAACACTCTTTCAGTATTTCCGGATATTTTTCAAAAGCATCTGTTGCCGGACATAATATTCTTTTTATCGATAAGGCGTTGTCGAACAAATCGTTTCCATAACCCAAACGGCTTTTTTCTCCCTCTACAAATACAATATCCCGACCTTCCCATATTTTTTTTAACAAGACAAACCAATCTGCTGTCTTATCTTTATTTTTAAAGTCCATATAAGGGCGGGTCATAAATGTATTGTAATACTCTCTCTCCTCTCTAAGGTAATTTTCCCAAAGAGAACCATACAGGTACAAATTTGTACGCCAAAACCTGCGCGCCTTTCTATTATAACGGTTCAATCCATAAAAAGCATCCGATATACAAACCAGATGATTTGAATTTTCAGACATAAACACCTCTTTGAGTCGCTCCGAAAGCTCTGTTGAGTTTTTTTGAAAACGAATCGGCTTATTACCTATTAAAAGCATTTCTCCGTCACCAAATCTGCTTGCAGAGCACTTTTCATTCACAATTCTTAATATGGTGTCATCAATAGAGGCAACCTTAGGTGTAATTTTAAGTTTTTTCCATAGAATGACATAGAGTAAATTATACCATTCAACAGACAAGCCGTACTTCAACTTGTAACGAATCGTAATCAGCAGTTTTTTCATACTATTTAAATATCCCTCTTACAAATTTACAAAGAAGATCTTCTTGCTGCTCTCTCCCATGTGCCGTCTCCTCTCCTTTTTTTATAAAGATAGCCAAAACCCTTTATAACATTATAGTTCATAAACAAAAAATAGTAAGGAACAAAAAGCAGTTTATTAGAAACTCTTTTATCTTGCAGAATCTTACCTACATAGGCCAGCAGATAAAATAGAGCCTGGCCACCCGTAATCCAGTAGTAAAATGGCAGTTTGGTATAAATTGCTATAATTAGTGTTAACGGGAATAGTAAAAATAGCAATACGGGCGTTATTGTCCATCTCAGCACTCTGTGCGAAATATACTGAAAAGTTAGAGTTCCGTACTTAAAAAAGTTAAGAAGGGGCTTCAGCATAAATACAGCCTGAATGCCTCCGGCAGCAATCCTTACTTTTCTCTTTTTCTCCTCTTGCATATTCAGTGATCCCTCTTCAACGGCATATGCATCACTGCAATAGGCTATTTTATATCCTTTTTGTGCAATTTTCATAGATAAAACAAAGTCGTCCAAAAGAGTATCCACGCGCATTGGTTCGAAAAGCTCTCTTCGAATAGCAAATAGCTCTCCGGCAGCCCCAACCGCACTATTGAGACGCGAATCCCACTCCTTTAGTTTCGATTCATATCTCCAATACAACCCCTCTCCACCCGACGATGCCTTGTCTTTTGCTTTAACAGCTATTCTCTTCTCTCCGGCAACACAACCCGTAACCGGGTCTGAGAAACACTCTGCAATCTTTAGTATTGCTTCGCTGTTTAACATTGTATTAGCATCGGTAAAAACCACTATGTCAGAATCAATAAAATCCATAGCACGATTTATTGCTGCTGTTTTACCTCTCCTCTCCGGCTTATAAAGTACACTTACCTCGGGATAATTACTTAACAAGGTATTTGTAGAATCATCCGAGCCATCAGTTACCCAAACTATTTTGAACATTTCGGAAGGATACGAAAGAGTGCGGCAATTCTCCATTTTTATCGGCACAATCTCCTCTTCGTTATATGCAGCAATCAAAAGAGTGACTCGTAAATTACCGGCATCGCCGGAAAGCTTATAACTTTTTTTAACGAACAACTCCTTTATAAAAAGAGAAAAGCGCAACAATATCCCGTATCCGATATAAGTGTAAAAAACAATCGCTGCAAAAACCCAGAAAATAATAATTAATATCTCCATAGTGTCAACAAATTGAGTCAATAACCTTTTGCATCTGAACCTTCCACGACAATGTGCCGGATACTGTTTCTCTTATCTGTTCGGGTGTCATTTTTAAATTGCTGTGAAAATCTGCAATAGCATGAATATCAATTGGAGAATCGTCCGCAGGGGCCTTTATTATGTAAGGCATTTCTTCAAAATCGTCATCTATTTCAGAATAGATAAAAGGTATCCCCCTTGCTGCATACTCCCGGTTTTTTAATGTTTTTAGTTTTGATATTCCCGACCTGTGTCTGGCAAGACTTGCTATGCCAAAATCGGCCTTGTCGAACAGGGTATCCAGTTCGGGGCCATATTGGTTTCCGTGAAATGTAACATAATTTGCAAGATTTAACTCTTTTGTAAGATTCTTAAGATAATTCAAATCATCCTCCACACCCTCTCCGACAATGTCAAACAAAACTCTTTTATCCGGATTCTTGCAGTAAAAATCGGCCATTCCCCTTATTACCCTGTCGAAACCGTGCCAGTAGTGTATCTCTGCAACTCCGATAAGATTTAATGTGCCGGATAAATTTTCTTGTCTGTCTATGACCTTAACGGCCGAAAAATCGATACCATTCGAAATCCTTATTGTTTCTATTCCTTCAATACTCTTATAGTCAGAAAATGTAACAATGTAGTTTACGTATTTTTTAAGTTTTCTGCCATAATACTTATTGAAATAGTAAGGAATTTTATTTTTAAGCGGAATTTTAGCAAACTCTCCGTTATAAGGATATGTTGGATACTCCATTACAATTTTCACACCTGCACTTTTAAGATCTTTCAGCATTTTTACAAATGAGGGAGTTGCATTGTAAAAGCTTCTTACATAAAGGAGATCGGGATTATTGTCAATAATATATCTGGTTAGGGGAGCAAATCGGAACCATTTTATAATCCTACCTAAAAAGCCATCTCCAAAATCATCAATCACATCGTCACCGCATACCCTTTTCTGCGTTCCGTTCTTTTCAATTTTTGTATGACACAACAACACTTCACACCCGCATTGCTCCAAAGCACAAATCTGAGCAAAAATCTTTTTGCTTATCCCATTTGAGGGCGAAAAATCAAAAAAGTGTAAAAAGAATACCTTCATATCTATTTAATGGTATTAGAATCCTGGTCTTCAATATCTCCCTTTGTTTTAAAAAGATACTTCCTAAAGCCTTTAAGCGCAGAGAGAGCCCTTTTAACAAGTGCACTCCCTAAAGATCCGTCTGCCTTCAGGGTTGACGTAGAGGTTACAGGCCTTGCCTTTTTAGAAGTAACCATTACAACCTTGCCATGCTCCTTAAGTTTATATGCAAGAGAGCCATCCTCACCTCTTATTATGTTGTTTTTGTACCCTATCTCTTTTGCCAGAGCTGCATCATGGGCAAACACCATCCCCCTAACGCATCTCTCGGGACTCTTTCTCGATAACAGTAAAAGATGTACATCTCTTACCATTTCATAAAAAAAGAGTTTAAAGGGGGAGTATCCGGCATCAGGCACATAACTCCACAGCGAATATGCAGCAACAACCCCTTTCCTAAGCAAAGCATCGGTCATTGTTTGAATATAGTAAGGCGGATAAATAGTATCGGCATCAATACAAACAATATATTTGCCCTTTGCTTCTGACAAACCCCTGTTTCTGGCAAAACCCGGTCCTTTTTGTGTTTCGTTAAAAAACCTTATCCCTGCAGATATGTAAACACCGGCAGTGTCGTCGCGCGAGTTATTGTTAACTCCAATTATTTCGAATGGGTATTTACATATGTTCTCACTTAGCGACCACAAACAGGCAAGAAGCCTTTTCTCCTCGTTATATGCAATTATTACCACCGAAACAAGAGGATTCCCGCTTTGTACACTTAAAAGCTTAGCCCTAATACTTTCTGTAAACTCTTTGGTGTGTTTATCGAAAGGTTTCTCAAAAGCATCTAGATATTTAGCATACCAACTCATAACTTTTTTGACTTAAACTTATTGTTCCACAAAATTTTCAGTTGACCTATAATATCATACTCATTGGAAAGTTGCACATAAGCTAAAGCGACCGTTCCATTAACTGCGCTCTTAACAATTAGGCTCAACAGTAAATTTTGCGAATCAAAAACTGAATTAAGAGCCAGGTTACTTGCAATCAGAATGGAGGCTGTGATTAAAGAGGGGGCAAATTGTTTTAGAAAAGGAAGGATACTCCTTTTAAAAACAAAATAGTACATAATAATGTATGCCTGAAAAAAGTTGGCAATAAAAGAGATAGTAATAGCCCAGGCAACCGACTCTAAGCTCCTGAAAAATAATATTGAAATAAAAATTGCCGTTATTGTTGTAGAAGAGGAGAGCAATCCCGAAATAAACAGATGCTTTGTAGAACTTGATGCCTGAAATATTGATCCTGATGTCGACAGCACTATTTGTAACCCAACCGAGATGGAGAGTATTTTAAAAGAGGCTACCGAAGGTACCCAGGCAGGACCAAACACCAGCAGTGTAAGTTCTTTAGCCGTAAAAAAGAGTAGTACCGAAAGAGGAAATCCGATTAAAGCCAGATACCTTACAACTCTTTGATAAGAGTCCGATAAACGGTTGTAATCTTTTTGATAGTCAGAAAATATCGGATGCATCACCGGGCCAACTACATGAGTGATATTTTGCAAAGGGAGCATCATTAACCTATACGACTTTTCATAATAACCCAACATCGCCAATCCAAGATATCTACCAATAATCAACTTGTCAAGATTCCTGGACATATAGTTTATAATATCAAATAAAAACTGATAAGATGAAAATGAAAAAATCGATTTTATTGACGATAGTCCAAGGGTAAAACGGAGCTTTTGAGGATATTTTTTTAGGTTAATAATTATCAAAGCAACACTGGAAAAGAGAGGATTGATAATCAGGGCATATAATCCTAGTCCGCAAAGAGCGGCAGCAACCGACATCACACCTCCTGTAATTTGCACTGCCAGGGTTCTGTATGTAATAAATTTAAACTCTTTATGTTTATACAACAGCGCATTGGGGACTGTATTAATTATAGAAAAGAAAAGACTAACCGACAATATTTGAGATATTGTAAGTAATGTATCGTTCTGATAGTAAGAAGATATGGGCCAGGATAAAAAGAAGAAAAGAGCAGTAAAGGTCAGCCCTATCCATACGCTAAAAGAGAAAATATTAGAAAGATCTCTCTTGGTCAATGTTTTAAACTGAATAACTGCTGAACCGATACCCAAATCGCTTATAGTACCAAAAAGCTGTATAATTATAGTTGCGATTGCTACAATACCAAAATCTTCGGGAGATATTAGGCGGGATAACACAGCAACAACAATAAGCGACACCACAATGCCCGCATATTTGGCAATTGCAGTATAGTAAACCCCTCTGAAAAAATCTCTTCTTACTGTGCTCTCCATTTTCTGGTTTCAAAATCAAAAATCTTAACAACTTTAGCCGGGTTTCCTGCTACAACAGAATAGTCGGGCACATCAGAGGTTACAATGCTGCCTGCTGCAACAACCGAATGTGTGCCAATTTTTACACCCATTGTTATAACACTGTTGGCTCCAATCCACACATCGTCGGCTATAACAACCTCCCCTGTGGCAACCCCCTGCGAAGCAATTGTTTGTTCAGTATCTTTATATAAATGGTTAAGCCCTGATATTACAACATTCTGGGCAATATTAACATTATTGCCTATTGTTACAGGACCAATTACAGTATTGCCTATTCCGACCCTGGTATAATCGCCTATTAAGAGATTCCCTACTGCGTTATTAACTACGCTGAAATCTTCAATAACAGAGCTTTTACCTATGGAAAACTGATTAAACGGAACAATATCTTTCCGTACGCTTCTGTAGATAACAGAACCTCTTCCTCTTTTAACATAAAAGGGGAACAAAATTCTAAGCCATAACCTAGGCCTGGTTTTAACAGGATGCACTAAAATTCTTAAGATAAAACCCTTAAGCTTTTTATTGCTCTCTATTTTCTGCTTTATCTTGTACATCATAACTAATATAATTTGTGCATTTACCCTTTTTGTGTATGAATGAAATTTTTATTTACACCCTTAACCCTAAAGAAATTTACAACCATCATGATAAAGATAACAGGTAATTTCTTAATTGCCCTTATATTTCGAGGTGTAACCAGGAAATCTGGCAGTGCCATAGCAAATGTCAAAAGCAGCATAATAAGAAGCAACCACCACTTAAGAGATAACCTCCAGTTAATCACAGTTAAAACAAATGACATAATAGAAGTTAAACCGAGCAGGACAATACGGGGAAGGAACATCCACTGCAATATTTTGTCTAAATAATCGATATTAAATGAAAAGAGTGCCCCAGGAAAATCTTTAATACCTTTAACAAGTGCTCCGATTTGAGATGCAATCCACCGTCGTCTTTGATTAAAAAAGGCCTCCTCTTTCTGGATTTTCTCGTCGTAAAGCATTGTGTAATCGAGATAATCTATAAAAATTCTCTCTTTCAGGAGTAACCTTTCCATCTCCTTGTCTTCTCCGGCTGTACTTAGCTTTTTCACATTGTAATCGAACCACTCATACTCAAAAGCCATTCCCGACCCTATAAGAGCGGATGAAAGTCCAAGACAAACATGGCCTTTTCTGAAAATTGAATTATTTATCTCCTCGCTAACGGCGTCCAGAATTGCCATATCGTTATTGAGGTTTTTGGCTGTACGATGTGTCTGAACCGCAGATGAACCAAAACCAAACGCGTCGTTAATCTCCGAAACAAAGGTGTTCTGAGCAACATTATCTGCATCAAGCACTATAACACCATCACACTTAAGACCTTTAAGGTTATCAGCTGCATATTGAAGTGCCACCGCCTTAGAACTTTTGGGAGGATTAATAATGACCAGTTTAATCGGAAGTAACTTTAAACGGTTGTTAGTTTCATCACTCATTTGATCAGATACAACCATAACAACAATTTTATCATCAGGATAATCCTGAGCCAGCATACTTTTTACCGACTCTTCAATAACACTGTCCTCTTTATATGCCGGAATAATAACTGCAAATTTCAATTTTTTTGATGAAACAGGGTATCTTTTTTTACCTCCGAACATAGAGAAAAAGGCAAATACAAAAAGATAACCTACAGACAATAGCATCAGAATGTAAAATACATTATCTGCTTTTAATAAAATCTCTTCCATAGTACTTTCCGGTAATAAAATCTTTAACACCTTTAATTGCCGCACTGGCAATATCAAATCTCTTTTTTAATAAAGATACAACAACTAACCTGGTATTGGCTACCGCTATCTGATACACTATTGAAAGTATCCTTACAACTCCCTTTCTGTTTCTCAATGCATAAAGAAGTCTGTTTCGGGTCATATAATAGTACTTAACAAAGCTATCCTTGCCGGTAGTCTGACTCTCTTTATGGATAACCAGAGCCTTTGGCTGATAAAATACAGAGAACCCGCTATTTTTTACTCTTTCACACCAGTCAATCTCTTCGTAGTACAAAAAAAACTCTTCAGGCAGCAGTCCAACAACGTCTATTAATTCTCTCCTGAACATCATCGCAGCACCATGAGAATAAGCAGTTTCGCCCGGTGTATTATATTGTCCTCTGTCATATTCACCGCATCCCGGCTGACTGTTTCTTATTGTAATTGCAGATATAGGAGTGTAACCCGCATACTGAAGCGTGTTGGCCGGCTCAAAATAGTGAATCTTAGGTGAAACTACTCCAATATTAAAATCATTCTTTAATGTATCTCTTAAAAAGAGCAGAGAGTCATCTACTAAAAGTGTGTCATTATTTAACAAAAAGATATACTCCCCTTTGGATGCTTTAATTCCCAAATTATTTCCACCAGCAAATCCAAGATTTAGGTGAGACCTTATAAAGGTTACATTGTCAAACTCTTCTGACAGTTTAATTGTTTCATCAATTTTAGAACCATTATCAACTACAATTACCTCAATACTTAATGAATAGAGGTGCCGACTTATGCTCTCCAGAAGGTCACGTGTATCTTTGAAGCCGTTATAATTAACAACAATAATCGATATTTCAGGAAGCTTCTCCATTTTCCAACTCTTTATCGTAATGCGGACTCAGGAATATAAATGTCATACTCATGTACATTATAAAACTGGTCGGAAACTGTCCGATAATTTCCAGACTGTAGGCGGCCACATACACTCCTCCCAAGCCACATATCAAAGAGGATGTGATGCCCTTAAGCTGCTCATTTTTGAGCTTAAATAGCACGAGATAGGTGCCGTGAGCCAGAACATACAGCAAAATAAAAAGATGAAGCACCAAACCAACCATTCCAACCTCCATCCACACTCTCACATACCACGAATCGCTCGGAATTGTTGATATAACCGGATGTGGCTTATAGGTTGCTGCTCCCGGACGGCTCATTGCTATTCCAACCCCAAATGGGTAAGTTCTCATATATGTACGAAGGAATCTTTGATTCTCTACTCTAATCATAAGTGATGGGTCGTCCTTACTGAAAATTGACCTCATCCTCCGGATGTATGTGTTTCCATGCCCGTAGTAAGTATATTTAAGGAAAACAAAAGCGACAACCAAACCCATCGTTGTTAAAACTATCATTTTAAAGTTTTTAGACATCACCACAAACATAGTAAAAGCAACAAAAGGGACAGCAATCGAACCACGGGTTCCGGAAATTATCATTCCATATGCACAAATTAATGAAACTACCAAATAGTACACTTTAAATCTCAGATTCTTAAAGTAGAAGGCAGATATAGAGAAAACAACTCCCGAAAAAGCAATTCCGGTTCCAAAGTTGGCAGCGTCGGTGAAAAATGAAAAGTATCGGACACCATAATACAAAACATGTGTAACACTTCCGCCCTCAAAATATAACCACCTAAGCTCTGCAGCATCAAATCCTATGAATTTCTGAATAAGGGCTTTAGCAACCGCAAGAAGAGATAATATAGACCATATAAATAAAAAGTTTTTAAGATATTTATATCTTCTGAGAAGAACCGAGGTTAAAACTACAATAATGAAAAAGTAAATACCGAGGTTCCTTACACCAGTTGCCCATGCTATTATCGAAGAAGAACTCGGATTAAGAATTTGAAAAAGGCAGTACAAAAACCATATAAAAGCCAGCAGAGTTATGCCATTAAAGGCATTTTTTAACTTTATCTCCGAATCGGAAGAAAACGAGTTGAGAATAAATACTGCAATTGTAAATACTATAACCAGATCCATTGCAACCCCTGGTGGTATAAAACGGATATAGCGCGATAACCCCATAACAAAATAGTTAAAGATAAACAGAACTACATAGCTTATGTAGGGGTACTGAATATTTATAATGAGGTAGGTGATTCCAAATGGGATAAAGGCAAATATAACCCCCATAATATAACCCATTCTTGTAGATACATACACAACTGCCAGTGTCCATACAACCAGCAGAGCATACACAAGTACACGATTAACGTTGCTAAAAATATCGTCAACAATATTCATTCAGAGCTACTTAGAGGTAAAACCTAACTGGATTACCTTATAAACAAACTTTCGTACTTGTGAATAAGGAGGCAGAAGACCCATAAAGTTTTCTGCAACTATCCGGTTGACCTGAGTGAGATAAAGAACAAGCGGAGAACCGTTTGTCTGACTTTGCAATCTGTCAAATGCCAGTTTATCAATATCTCTCCATACCTTATCTGCTCTAACAACAACAATATTAACCGAGGCCTCCCTTAAAAGACCTACCGGGATTGCAGATTTTACTATCGACTTATGCTCAACAATAATAATATCTTCATTTTCATAGTCGTAGATATCACCGAGGTTTGTAGATAAAATAAATCCTCTGGAATCTACTGAAAGATCCTCGTGCCATGAAATTACCTTAACTCTTAAGCCCCTTTCCGACCAATACTCCTCTAAAAGTTTAATAAGAGTACTCTTCCCCACATTATCGTCTGTGCTTATAAAGTTAATAATATCGGGCCTCTCCTTTGGATTGAGGTAAGGGACAATTGTAGTTGCAAGATAATTTGTGGCGATTCTCTTGTACTCCTTATTATATCGCCTGTACTTGATAATGTTCTTTTTAGGAAAAGCTCCAAGTACCGTCGAAGGGATAAGTCGCTCTGCTCTCTCTTTGTCCCTAACTGTTTTATCTAGAATTTCAAGCAATATGAAAAATCCGAGAACCAGAACAATTGTACCAAAAAAGGTGGCCATTACAATCATTCTTCTGGCGGTCTGAACCGGGTAAATCGGGAAAAACGGAGGATCAATTGCCTGTAGCGTGGCAGATGTCATTTCAAGATTCTTCTGCCTCATAAGCGCAGTGTTTAAACTGGCAAGCAGGTTGAGATAAGATTGTTCGGTAATTGTTATTTCACGCTCTTTCCTTTTTAGAGTAGATCCGATTGGAGAGTAATATACATACTGTTTTTCGAGATCTTCTTTTATCTCCTCAACCACCTGCATCTGAGCAAAGGTTCGTTCCCTGTTAATAAGTTCAGTAACCCATACATCCAGATAAGTAGATGTAGCAACTCCCTCCTTTGTATATTGAGTCTCAAAAATTCTAGATGAAAAAGCCTTGACATCGTCTTCGGCCTCTCTGATTCTTTCGTTATAAAAAGAGACAGCTACTCCCAGCTGAGAGGTAGTATCATCAGCAAAGGCTTTTACTCTGGCAAGCTGAGTGCTTAGCTGCGATAAATTACTCAATTTATCCATAAACTCTGTGTTATTCCTAAGCATTGTGGCCTGCATCTCTATTTTGTCTTCCATCTCTGTAACAATCTGCCTGGAGCTTGTGTATCTTATCAAGAGATCGTTATAGGTTAAATCGTAGTCTCTGGAAAGCGCTGCTATTATCTTTGTCTGTTCAGGATAATTAATTATTTTTTTCTCAATGTAGTAATGTGTAAGCGAGTCTTCGTATTCTCTTAGTCTGTTACCCAATTTCAGAAGCTCTTGCCTGAAATATTCAACCACATTGTTAGTTTGCCCAAATCTAAGATGCTCGTACTGCCTGACAAATTCGTCGTTCAATAACATCAGGGTATTATAGGCAATTCCCGGATCATCTGCAGCGTACTGTATAAGCAGCATATCACTGTTAAAGATTCTTCGCACATCTATATTACTTAAAGCAGCATAGCTGTAGTGAGGATGAAACCAGTTAAAAAGACCATATACAAAGTTCTGAGGGGTTGCCTTTTCATAGGCGTTTAAGTTCTCAATAGTTTTTTCCTCTGATGTTTTATCGATAAGACGCTGCACCTCTTTTGGGGTTATTCTGAGTAAGTGTCTGTAATTATTGGCCTTTATATATTGATTGTCCTGAAGTGAATCTCCGTAAATCATATGTTGGGTATATAGGCGAAGAGATACATTCCGCAGGGTTGTCTTCGATCTTATGATGCTGATAATATTATCAACCTCATTGCTTACGCTGTTCCAGTCTACACGCCCACCTTCAGATCCCGACTCAATAGTAAAACCTGAGGCAACCCCTGTGTAAATGGTTGTGCTCACCGCATATACCCTGTACATATTTCGGGTTTGGTAAATAGCCACAAGAGTCGCTAAAACGGGCAGAAAAATCAGCCAGTAGCGAATTCTGTAAATAAGTCTTACTATTTGAGATACAATACTCATCTAATACATCCCGATAATTTTTGTGTTCGACAATATCTCCAACTGTAACAGGGTAATACTCAGCTGCGACATCAACTCTTCCATTTGCATTGAGGCAAGTACCTGCATACTTTTGGAGTTGTAGAGGGTTTGAATTGTAATCTTTCCCATTATGTAGTCTTTTTGAGCAACATCGTACTGCGCTTCTGCCATTGTGCTTAGCTCAACAACATGTTTAAAACTGGACAACATCTTTTTCGCATCCTCATACAGCTTTATTATTTTCATCTTTTGCTCATCATACCAGAGATCCCTCTCTTTTAACGTCTCCTGTAATTTTAGCTGTTGACGCCTTATCTGATTTCTTCTGTCAAAAAACTGATCTAAGGAGACTCTGAATGTTGCTCCCACATTATACCATAGCTGATCACTGCCGGAATACTGGTACACCGGCGGCAACTCAACTCCAATCTCGGAGTAAGTATTAACGCCCATAACACCATACTGATAACTTGCATAAAAGCTGAAATAATTGAGCCACTTCCGCTTTTCTGTCTTTAAGTTCAGCTCCTCTCCCTCTCTTCTGTATTCATAAAATTCCACCATTGAGCTGTTACGAGCCCCTTCGAATAACCTCTCCAGAGGAGGAAGCTGCAGATTGAGCAGATAATCAGGAGTTACCTCCTGTGAATAGCCCTCCTTAACAAAAAAAGAGCAGCATATTCCAACTATCAATATAAATCTTATTCTATACATTCTC
>CAYGGD010000026.1:0-20325 GCA_964349315.1 uncultured Muribaculaceae bacterium | reverse complement strand
ATATTCCATAATTCAAATATTACGAGAGTCTGGTTTTATATTTATTAAACAACACCAAAAGATATCCCAGAGCGATAAATGCACCCGGAGCGAGAATAAAAACGAGCATACCGTCGCCTTCGATAAACTTTATTCCAAACAACGATCCGCTGCCAAGAAGTTCTCTTACTGCACCCAATACTGTTAATCCCAGTGTAAAACCTATGCCGATACCGATGCCGTCCATTGCCGAATCGGAGACACTGTTTTTTGATGCAAAGGCCTCTGCTCTGCCAAGAACAATACAGTTTACTACAATAAGGGGGATAAACAGCCCCAGAGTTTCGTACAAACCGGGCATATAGGCTTGCATAAGCAGTTGAAGAATTGTTACAAATGAAGCAATTACAACTATATACGAAGGGATTCTCACCTTATTGGGAATCAGATGTGCAATAAAGGAGATAACAATATTGGCCATAATCAGGACAAACGTTGTAGCAAGTCCCATTCCCAATCCGTTAATGGCAGATGTTGTGGTTCCCAGAGTAGGGCACATTCCCAGAAGAAGAACAAAAATGGGATTCTCCTTAATAATACCTCGTGTTATTAAATTTAGCTTACTCATCACTTTTACAAATATTAAATACCTCCCACGCGCTCTCAACAGCAGCACAAAACGCTCTTGATGTTATTGTAGATGCTGTAATAGCATCAACATCACCGCCATCCTGTTTAACCAGCAACATAAAATCGTCCGGGTTCTTACCCTGAAACTGAACGCTGAAATTACTTTTTGATGCATCGATTTTATCGCCTAATCCCGGAGTTTCGGCATGCGACAATACAGAAGTTCCATTAATAGTTCCATCTATATTAAACCCAATCATTAATGATATTCTTCCTCCAAAACCGGAAGCGTAGCTTTCAATGGCATAACCAACTGTCTGGCCATTCATGGTTGCCGGATACACTTTGTAGCTTCTTCCCACATGCTCAACCGTAAACATATCTGCCGAAGGGTCGTTGTCAAACTCAGGAGAGACACTGGAAATAGCGCTGTTTGTTTTAGCTGTCATTGCCTCGTCAATCGGCCCTTTTGTTATTGCATAAACAACCCCTAAAAGTCCGGAAGCCAGCAGAGTGACTACCGAAAGGGTAATTAACATGTTTTTAAGTGTAGACTCTTTAGCCATTACTCACCTCCTTTCCGAATTTTTTTGGTTTGAAATAATTATTTAAGAGTGGAACCGTAGCATTCATAATTAATATTGCAAATGAAATCCCTTCGGGATACGCTCCGTAACTTCTGATTAAAACCGTAAGAAGGCCTATTCCAACACCGTAAACTATCATCCCTCTTGTGCTCATAGGCGAAGTAACATAGTCTGTTGCCATAAAAATTGACCCTATAAGGATACCTCCCGTAAGAATTGTAAAGAGAGGATCGGGATATGCAGATGAGTCTGCAATCCATAATATACCCGAAAAAACGGCTATACTTCCGATAATTGAGAGAGGAATATGAGGCCGTATTACCCTTCTTATTAAAAGATAGGCAAGTCCAAACAATAATGCAAGAGCAGAGACCTCCCCTACCGAGCCCCCTATTTTACTGAAAAGCATCTCGGCATAGGAGAAATTATTCTGATCAAAAATCTGCTCCATGGTCAAACCCCGCGAGAGACCCTCTTTAACTATTGATAAAGCCGTTGCTCCCGAAGAGGCATCGATGCTCCCCTCTAAAAACCACGATTCGGGAATTGTCCAGTCTGTCATAAAAACAGGGAACGACACCAATAGAAATACACGACCAACCAGCGCCGGATTAAAAAGATTTTGACCAAGCCCGCCAAAACTCATTTTTGCAACACCAATGGCAACAACAGAGCCTATAAATACAATCCACCAGGGAGAACTTGGCGGAAGGTTAAGTGCAAGAAGCAATCCTGTTAGTGCAGCAGAGTAGTCGCCAACTGTGATTTTTGATTTTGTTATGTATTTTTGAATTACAAATTCTACAAGAACACAGGCGATAATACCGACAAAAGCCAGTTTGATTGCCGAAAAACCAAAGAAATAAAATGAGACAAGCAAAGTGGGAGTCAGGGCAATAATAACATCCCTCATAAGTCCCTTTGTGCTCTCTTTGCCGTGAATATGGGGTGCAGGTGATACTAATAGTTTTTTCATACTCAATTAGCTGTTACTTTTTAGGTCTGCTTCTGATTATTTTTATTACTTGCGATTTGGAAAGACGGATAGTGTCCAGTAATGGAACATTAGAAGGGCATGTGTACATACAGCTTCCACACTCGATACAATCGTGAACCATATTAATTTCCAGCTCTTCCATTCTGCCGGCACGCGACAGACGGTTAAGAAGATAAGGCTCGAGACCCATAGGGCACACATCTACACACTTGGCACATCTTATACAACTTATCTCCTCCCCTCTCTTTGTTTCACTCTCTGTCAGCAGCAAAAAGGCAGAGGTGCTTTTTACAGAGGCAGCATTCATATCTGATACCGCTTTACCCATCATAGGGCCACCACTTATAAGCTTTTCGGCATCTTTCGGAAATCCGCCGATAGCAAACATTATCCTGTTAAAATTTGTCCCCACCCTTAAACGAAAGTTTCTCTGTTCTTTCATGCATTTACCGGTAACTGTGACGATACCCTCGAAAAGTGGCTTGTTCTTTTGTACTGCCTCATAAACGGCCAAAGCTGTCCCCACATTCTGAACAACAACACCTACATCAATCGGTAGAGCCATCGATGGTACTCTTCTTTTAAGAATTGCATCAATAAGCTGTTTTTCGCCCCCCTGCGGATACCTTTTTTTAAGAGAAACTATCTTTATCTCTTTGTAGTTAAGCGATGCAATCTGCTTCATCTTTTTTATGGCAACAGGCTTATTCTCCTCTATCCCTACAACCCCCTTTTCTACACCGAGAGCTTTCATCATTATTTTTGTTCCAATAAGAATCTGCTCGGGGTTCTCTACCATAATCCTGTAATCGGATGTAAGATAGGGTTCACATTCTGCTCCGTTAATCAGCAGATAGTCTGCCTTTTTATTTGGAGGGGGAGATAACTTAATATGAGTTGGAAAAGCAGCTCCTCCTAAACCTACAACTCCTGCTTCGGCAATTCTCTCAAGAATTTCGGAGGATGAAAGAGTTATCTCCTTAACAATATCCGGTGATTTGTCAATTGTATCTACCCACTCATCTCCATCTACCTTTATTACTATATGTTTAACCATATTGCCGGCCAAATCGGGCAAAAGATCAATACCGGTAACTTCTCCCGATACCGAAGAGTGTATATTTGCCGATATAAACCCGGAAGAGCGGGCTATTAGCTGCCCTGTTTTTACGCGGTCTCCCTTGCTGACAATTGGTTCTGACGGAGCACCCAGATGCTGCGACACCGAGATGTAGGCCATGTCCATAAGAGGAAAATCTTCGATAGCTGCATCAGAAGATATCTTGTAGTCGTTAGGGTGAATACCTCCAATAGAGAAAGTTTTACTCATATATTTTTGGTTTACTGTTCAACTTGAATTGTTTCAGCTTTCCTCGGAACCCTGATAGGGAAATTGACTTCCCATATTGCATGTGTAGGACACTCCGTAACGCATTTACGGCAAAGCTTACATTTATTGTAATCGATGTAAGCAAGGTTGTTGTTTATTGTAATTGCATCAAAAGGACAAACTTTCTGACACTTAAAGCACCCTATGCAGGCTACAGCACAAGCTTTCTTTGCAACTCCCCCCTTATCTTTATTGACGCATGAAACAAATATCCTTCTGTTTTTCGGACCTTTGTTTCTCAGCTCAATAATTGCTTTAGGACAAGCTTTGACACAGGCCCCGCATGCAGTACATTTATCGTCGTTAACTTCCGGCAATCCCGTACGGGGGTTCATCTCAATAGCATCAAAATTACAAACAACAACACAGTCGCCCTGCCCAAGACATCCATAGCTGCAACCAGTGTCACCGGCATAGAGCGAAGCCATAACGGCACAGGAGGAGTAACCGTCATAAAAACTTGTTTTCTCTCTTAAATCACAGGTTCCGTTACACCTGACCACCGCTGTCTGAGGGACCTTATCCTTAACCTCCATCCCCAGCGCAAGGGCAACCTGTTTCATTACATCGTTACCCCCTACCGGACAATATAAAGAATCTAAGGTTTCGGCCTTTACGCAGGCCTCTGCAAAGGCCCGGCATCCTGCATAACCGCATCCTCCGCAGTTTGCAGCAGGCAAAATACCCTCTACATTATCAATCCTGGGGTCTTCGTAAACTTTGAATTTTTGGGCTACCACATACAGGATGGCTGCCAGTAACAGGCCTAGAAGTGTTAAGCTGACAATCGTAAAAATAATTGTAGTTGTCATTTGTTATTTAAGTTTTTCTATAGTAAAAACAAACTCTTTTTTTAATTTGTCTTTTATGAGCCATATCACAAAATAGTAAAATGCAATGGCAGCAATAATAGCCAATCCTGTTAAGGGTTCTGACACACCTAACCAAGACAAAGATACTAATAAAAGCATCAAAATAATAAGAGGAATAACATACGAAAACCACAGAGCCTTGAAACCCATAGTCTTTTTAAGTTTTACATTTACTCTCTCTCCCGGTTCGTACACATCTGGCCCCGTATTCTCTATCTCAACCATTTTCGCTTTAACATCACCCAGCGAACAGGCCCCTTTTGCATGACACGAGGCACAAGCCGATTTATTCAAAATTTCCACCGAAATAAAGGGGATATCGATATGTACTATCACTCCTTCGTGATTTATGTAATCGGGCTCTTTTGTCATTTTCTATTTTATCTTGCTGGTTAAAGGATGTTTCAGATTTTCGTGCAAAAAAAGCCTCCCGGTAACTTTTCCTACAATAATGGGAGTTTCAAATAAAAGAGGTATTTTGTTTTTATCGTCAGATACCCAAATAATAATCTCTTCTTCTCCGGTAAACACCTCTCCGGCAACAACCCTGGCAGCAAATTTTAAAGTATTAAACTGGCCAAGCCCCTGTATTCTTTTAACCTCAGGCCCAATGAGCCTGTAGTACAGCTCAAAAACATCGTCGTCAATAGCAAATGAAATAGGCTGTTCTTTACCTGCCGGGATTTTGGAAAAATCTATATTCCTCGAAAAATAGAACAGCGAAACCAAATCGAATGTGCACTCCCTCCCTTTTAGAAGAGTGTCCCTTGCAGGTGCATCCTTTCTTTTTACTGTTGCATTTATTGTGTAATCGGGATTAAAATGATAGGTATTTATCATTGTGTATTTCCCTTCGGAAACATCTCTGTGAAAATAAAAGGGGCGTCCGTTTATAACGCTGAACTTCGACTCAAATAAATCTCTTACCTTAAAAAACACATCATAAAAGCGATAGGTGTTGCCTTTGATAACAGAATGAAAATACTCTCCGTAATTCTGGTTTCTCTTTCTGGTGAGAGTTACAGATGCCTCTCCTACATCGGTTTTAACAAATCCCCAAGTATAGTTTATAATGTACACCAGCCTCTCTCCATGGTCAAACGCCCTAATGTGTTCGGGAACATCCAGCACTGCTGCACACTTTTTCGATTGTGCCACTGCTGCAGAATTAAAGAGAATCAGTATGAGAATAAAAAGTAATTTCATTTTTTAAAACTCTGCCTCGAATTCAGAATTAGACCTGTACTCCTCACGGTTCATACGCGAAGGATAAATCTCAACAGCTCCGAAAGGATCCGACGACACCGCTGCTTCGTTATGATCTACAAATTTTACTTCCGAACTTCTGAACTTTAATTTAACATCACATACAGCTCCGTTCCTGTGTTTTGCAATTATTATATCTGAAACTCCCCGCATTGCAGGATTGTCGTCTCCTGTTCCGTAATAGTCCTGACGATGTATAAAGAGTACTATATCAGCATCCTGCTCAATCGCCCCGGACTCGCGAAGGTCGCTCAGTTGCGGCCTTTTGTTGCCCCCTCTGGTTTCAACTGCCCTGCTCAACTGCGAAAGGGCTATAACCGGAATACCCAACTCCTTTGCAATTGCCTTTAAAGAACGGGATATTGCCGAAACCTCCTGCTCTCTCATTCCCCTTAACTCCGGAGGACCGGTCATCAGCTGTAAATAGTCAATTATTATTAGCTTAACTCCGTGTATCGAAACAAGCTTCCTCGCTTTGGACCGCAGTTCGTTTATCGACAAAGAAGGGGTGTCATCTATGTATAAAGGGGCCTTTACAAGTTGTTTGAGTTTAGTGTGGAGCTGCTCCCATTCATAGTCCTTAAGCTTTGATCCCCCTTTGATTTTATCTGAGTCGAGCCCTGTCTCACTTATCATTAATCTTTTAACAAGCTGTATATTAGACATTTCCAGCGAAAAAAAGGCTACCGGAACCTTATGTTCAACCGCCATGTTTCTTGCCATTGTCAAAACAAAAGCTGTTTTACCCATAGAGGGGCGAGCTGCAACTATAACCAAATCGGAGGGCTGCCAACCTAAAGTAACCCTGTCTACCGATGTGTATCCCGAAGGGATTCCGCTAAGTCCGTCTGTTCTTGTCTGATTTTTTTCAAGATCGTCAATGGCTTCATTAATAACATATTGAATTATTTGAGACTCCTTTCTCATATTGCGATCAGAGAGAGTAAAAATCTTTTGCTGGGTTGTGTCAAGTAACTCGTCAACAGAAACGGCATCGTCAAATGCCTCTTTCTGAACTCCGTAAGAGATGGAAATCAACTCTCTTTGAATATATTTTTGAAGAAGAATTTTTGCGTGGTAATCGATGTGAGCTGCTGCACCAATTTTCATACTCAGCTGGCTCAGGAATGATACACCTCCTACCATCTCAAGATCACCGCTGGATTTCAGTTGTTCTGCAACAGTAAATATATCTACCGGAGCGTGTCTTAGTGCAAGGGCCGAAATTGCAGAGAATATTTTTCTGTTGGTCTCTTTGTAAAAACAATCGGGCCCAATAGTATCCAAAACATCGGTAACGGCAGAAGGTTCCAGCATAAGAGCACCCAAAACCGCCTCCTCTATATCAGGTGCCTGAGGAGGTCTTTTACCCATTTCAAGGCCAAGTGCATCAAAATTTGTTTCGTTTTTAGGTTTCCCCCTTCCGGTACTTTTTGCCATACTATGCTAATAGTTTAATCTGTCCAAAGCTCTTTTTATTGCCTGCGAGGCCGATTCAACCTCTGAAAAGGATATCGAAAGCGGTGGTGCTATTCTGAAAGCGGAACCATAAAAAAGAAAATAGTCACTTAGTACTCCCTCCTGTAATAAAAGAGATAGTATCTCTCCCGCAAATTCTTCTTTGATAAGGTCTACGGCAATCAAAAGGCCTTCTGCTCTGATTTCTCTGACACAGGGATGCCCCTTAAGCTCTTTTACAAATATAGCACTCTTTTCATTAACGCGAGCAATCCAATCTTCTTTTAAAAGCAATTTTAAAGAGGCAAGAGCAGCAGCGCAGCAAACAGGATGCCCTCCGAAAGTTGTTATGTGTCCCAGCATCGGATTACTTTGCCAGTTTTTCATTAAAGATGCCGGAGCAACCAGGGCTCCTAAGGGCATGCCCCCTCCCAAAGCTTTTGCCAGCGTCAGAATATCGGGAATCACACCATATTTTTGATGAGCAAAAAGTGCTCCAGTTCTGCCAAATCCTGTCTGGATTTCATCAAAAATCAGAAGCGATCCCGTTTCGGTACACCTCCCCCTGAGGGCTTCAAGAAAACCTTTATCAGGCGAAACAACCCCGGCTTCTGCCATAACAGGTTCAACTATTACACAGGCTGTTTTGGCAGAAATCAGTTTGAGGTCACTGAACGAATTAAATGCAATAGTTCTGACATCGGGTAAAAGGGGCCTGAATGAATTTTTATACTCTTCGCTACCCATAACGCTCAGTGCCCCGTGAGTGCTGCCGTGATAGCTGTTTTTAAAAGATACTATTTCACTTCTCCCTGTTACTCTCTTTGCCAGTTTCAAAGCCGCCTCATTTGCCTCACTTCCCGAATTTACATAGTAAACCGAGTTAAGAGAGGGGTGTAATACTGATGTTAAAAGACGGGCATGCTCGGCCTGAGGCCTTTGTATTATCTCACCATACACCATAAGATGCATATGGTTATCAATCTGGGCCTTTACACTCTCTAAAATCTCTTTGTTTCCGTGTCCGCAGTTAGAAACGCAAACACCTGATACAAGATCGAATATTTTTTTGTTGTCGGCACTGTATAGAAAAACCCCTTCGGCCCTCCGGATTTCTAATCCTAAAGGAGAAGGGGAAGTATGGGCTATATGCCTGAAGAACAGATCCCTTACTGTATAGGGGGCGCTATCCATTTTCGCCTTCGAAGTCTGCGTTAACTAAAATGCGCCCGCAATACTCGCAAACAATAATTTTTTTACTCGAAGCAATATCCATCTGACGCTGAGGCGGTATCTTGTTAAAGCATCCCGAACAGGCATCTCTTCTGACAGTAACAACTGCAAGACCATTGCGTGCATTTGAACGAACCTTTTGATATGCCGCCAGCAATCTGGCATCTATCTGACTGTGCAGCTCCTTTGTAAACAGAAGAAGTTCTTCTTCTTCCTTGGCAGTTTCAGCAACAATAGAATCCAGCTCTTTCTTTTTGTTATCAAGGTCAAGACCTCTCTCTTCCAGAGCTTTTAAGGTTTCATCCAGAACCAGTTTCTTCTCCGATAAAAGAAGACCGTTCTCTTTAATCCTCTTGTCAGACAACTGAACTTCCAGCCCCTGATATTCTATCTCTTTGGATAAAGAGTCGTACTCTCTGTTGTTCTTTACATTATTCTGCTGAGAAGTATATTTCTCTATCAGTGTTTTGGAGTTCTCGAGGTCTATCTTTTTCTGGGATATAGTCCTCTCGATATCTTTTATCTCCTGCTGTAAATTTTCTACTCTGGTTTTAAGACCCAGAATATCGTCTTCAAGATCCTGAACCTCAAGAGGAAGCTCTCCTCTTAAAAGGTGAATCTGATCTATCTTTGAATCTGTCTGCTGAAGCTTGTAAAGCAGGTAGAGTTTCGACTCCATGGTAAGGTCTCCCTCAACCGAGCTCTTTTGTAATGATATAAATGTGCCTCCGTCTATCGGAGTCTCAATAGGTGCTTTAGGTTTAGCTGCTGACATAATCTTTAATGATAATAAATGGGATTATTATTTCTTTCACTTTTGCAAACCGCAAAGTTAGGTATTTTTTTCAAAATAATGCTCGATAACAAATCTAAAACACCTATCTCGCTTTCGTAGTGACCAATATCTACAACCATAAAATGCTCTTCGCAAAAAAAGTTGTGGTATGATATATCACCGGAGATAAAGAGATCTGCCCCGTTTTTTAATGCACTCGGTATCAGGGAAGAGCCGCTGCCTCCGCACAGGGCTACCTTCGAAATTTTACTTTTTAATGGTTTAGAGTGCTTCAGGCAGTCGAGAGCGAAGCTTTTTTTTACAAAATCAAGAAATGCTGTGGCATCCATTGGCCGAGGAAGCTGACCGATTATTCCCAGCCCGTTCTCTCCATCATCCGATTTCTCAAGAACTGATCTGTTTATCAGCCCCAGTTTATCTGCCATTATTCCGCTAACCCCTTCCGGAACCTTATCAATGTTGGTGTGTATCGAGTACACTACAAGGTCTGATTTTATAATATCTACAATCATCCTCTCCAGCAATGTGCTGTTCCCAATTTTTTTAACACCTTTGAATATCAGGGGGTGGTGGGTAATTATCATGCCGGCTCCCCTCTCCTTTGCCTCTTGAATAAGTTCGGGAGTACAATCAAGACCCAGTAAAACAGATGACACCTCACTGTCACTGTCGCCTATCATTAAACCGGAATTATCCCAGCTCTCCTGAAGCCCTCCGGGGGCAAACTCCTCCAGTATGGCAATAATCTCTTTTGCCCTCATTATGATAACGATTCAGAAATTTCGGATAATCGTTGTTTTAACCCACTTAAAATCTCCACCACATCAACCCTTCTGTCTACTCCGCTTTTATTGTCTTTTAGCCGCTTAGAGGCCCCTTCGAGAGTCATCCCCCTCTCTTTTACAAGATAGTGAATCATCCTGAAATTGGTGACATCCTGAGCAGTAAATAATCTGTTTCCCTTTTTGTTTCTTGCCGGCTTTATATACTCTGGAAATTTTTGTGCCCAAAACCTGACAAGAGATGTGCTTTCGTCAAGAATTTCAGCTACCTCTCCAATTGAGTAATACAGCTTTTCTACTTTAAACTCCTTGTATGGCATGGCATAATGTTTTAGTTTCGTTATCCAAAAAATCAATCCATAGACTGTCCGCTGTTCAGGGCAGTTATCATCATTTCTCTGTATGTTCCTGGTTTGAGATCGGCAAAAAAGTAGTTAATAGGATCCATAACTTTGCCGTTCATCCTAACCTCGTAATGAAGGTGCGGAGCAAAAGAGAGACCACTGTTTCCTACTCTTGCAATAACAGTGCCTCTACTAACTCTTTGGCCGTTTCTTACAAGAATATCTCCAAGATGAGCATAATAGGTTTCGTAAAAATGGTTATGGGCTATTGTAACCTGGTTTCCCCTGCCTCTGTCCGACCTCATCACCCCGGTAACCACTCCGTCGGCAGTGGCAACAACTTCTGCTCCTACTGAGGCAAGCAAGTCTACCCCCGTGTGTTCGTTCATGGTTTTATAAAAAGGGTGCACTTTTTGCCCTATGCCTGCCCCTGTCTGTGAAGGGGAGAGTCCTTTAACCGGCATAATTGCAGGCACAGCCGAAAGCCAGCTAAGGGTGTCAAGAGCAGAGTAAATATCTTCAATCCTTTTAACCTGAGAGGCTGCCATATACTCTGTGTACATAATCCGGCTTGAGGTTAACTGTACCAGCCCTCTGTCCGATGTAGTATCCAGCTGTACATACAGTCGCGGGTTATATTCGCTGAGCATTTCGGGAGGTGTAGACTTAAAGATGCTCATATAAATTTCTCTATCCTTTATTTTGAGCTCTGTTATTACATTATCAAGGACATCCAATTTTTCCAAAGAACGAAAGTACTCCGACTGGAGCATCTCATTTTCTCTTTGAAGCCGTTCCTCCTCGGATGTATTAAATAATAAAGCAAAGACAATATAATAGAGTATCGCGAGAAGAACACTCACAATAAGGTATCTGAAGAAAACCTTAAATTTACCTAAGAGACCGGGCTTATCCTCAATAAAGCTAAGCTGATCTCTGTTAAATTTATACTTGCTCATGATTAACCTGCTGAATTTAACAACTCGCTGAACCCATGCTCGTCAATATCTCTGTTATAGTAATTCAAAGGGTTAACAGGTCTGTTTCTGTAAATAACTTCGTAATGAAGATGAGGCCCTTTAGATCTGCCGGTATTACCCATTTCGCCGATAACCTCCCCTCTTTTAACAACTGAGCCGATAGCTACCGATGAACTTCTCAGGTGAGCATATCTCGTTTTATAACCAAATCCGTGATCTATCATCACAAAATTGCCATAACCGAAAAAGTCGAATCCTACCTGAATAACTCTTCCGTTACCTGTGGCGTAGATAGGTTCTCCAACAGGCCCAGATAAATCGACACCGCTATGCATTCTGTAGTCACCGTGGAAAGGATCTCTTCTGTAACCGAAGCTGCTGGAAAATCTTATTCTGGATGAAGCTATGTTAACCGGTGGTATGGCCGGAACACAGAGTGTCATTTCGTCTGCATTCTTGGCAAGCTGCGTAAGATCGTCAAAAGATCTGAGCTGAACATAAGCCTTTTTATAAAGAACATCGAGATTAAATGCTGTTGCACTTAAAATTCCGGAACGCTCAAAATTTTGCAGATAAGAGTATCTGTCAACACCTCCAAACCCGGCATTTCTAACATCTTCAGGTATTTCATCCATACCAAAAATGGGCCTGTACACAAAGTTATCTCTCATTTGAAGAGCCATAAGTGAATTATTGGCACTTTCGAATCTTCTGTTGATGAGCTCCAACCGGTTTGCCAACTCCTCATTTTGCCTTTTAAGGGTCATCATTTTGGGAGTTTCGAGATTAAAGTGGCTGGTGTAAATGTAGTAATAGCCCAAAGAGAGTATGAGACTAAACACAAAAAGAATGAAACCCCTTGACAATCTTGCTTTTGCCGGAATTTGATGAATTTCGTAAGCCAGAGTTTCCGGGTTAAATCTATACCTTTTTTGTTTCGCCATAATAAAAAACAACTCTTTATCACCTGCAAATTTATATAATTTTAATAAAAAACCTATTTTTGTGGTTCATTTTGTATCAGAATAATATACCATCCTAAATATGACTTCAAAAGAGATAAGAGATAGCTTTTTAAGGTTTTTCGAAAGCAAACAGCACAATATTGTGCCCTCGGCACCAATGGTTGTCAAAGATGACCCTACCCTTATGTTTACCAATGCCGGAATGAACCAGTTTAAAGATTGGTTTCTGGGCAACACTAAACCTGCCTGGCCAAGAGTTGCAGACACTCAGAAATGCCTTAGAGTAAGCGGCAAACACAACGATCTCGAAGAGGTCGGTCACGACAGCTATCACCATACTATGTTCGAGATGCTTGGCAACTGGAGTTTTGGCGACTATTTTAAAAAAGAGGCGATTGATTGGGCGTGGGAGCTACTCACAGAGGTTTACAAACTGGATAAAAGCAGACTTTACGCAACCGTTTTCGAAGGAAGTGAAGATGATAATCTCACTCCTGACACCGAAGCACTAAACGAATGGCAGAAATATCTTCCCGACCAAAGAATTCTTTACGGAAACAAAAAAGATAATTTCTGGGAAATGGGAGAATCAGGACCCTGCGGACCCTGCAGTGAAATACATATAGATCTCCGAGACCAAAAAGAAAGAGAAAAAACTAATGGTGCTATGCTTGTTAACACAGGCAACCCTCTGGTTGTTGAAATCTGGAATCTGGTATTTATTCAGTACAATAGAAAAGCCAACGGACAGCTTGTTCCTCTGCCCGAAAAACATGTAGATACCGGAATGGGGCTGGAGCGGCTCTGCATGGCAATGCAGGGTAAAAAAAGCAATTACGACACCGATGTATTTACCGGAATTATTTCAGAAATATGCTCACTGTCGGGTAAGCAGTACGGAAAATCAGAAGAGGCCGATATTGCTATGAGAGTAATTGCCGACCATATCAGAGCTATCAGCTTTTCTATAGCAGACGGACAACTGCCCTCTAATGTAAAAGCGGGGTATGTAATAAGGCGAATTTTAAGAAGAGCGGTTCGTTACGGATACACATTTTTAGAGATTTCCGAACCGCTGCTGTGCCGCCTGGTACCTGTTCTTGTTAAAGAGATGGGAGATGCATTCCCTGAGCTGAAAGCTCAGCAGGGTATAATAGAAAAGGTAATCAGAGAAGAAGAGGAGTCGTTTCTGAGAACTCTCGACAAGGGTATTAAGCTAATGGATACACTGATTGTAAAAAACAGTAAAACAAAAAATATCCCGGGAGAGGAGGCTTTTATTCTTTACGACACCTATGGGTTCCCTATAGATTTAACCGAGCTGATTGCCCGTGAAAAAGGCTACACCATAGACATTAAAGGATTCGAAGAGGAGCTTGTAAAACAAAAGGAGAGAAGCAGAAAAGCCACTTCACTCCAGGAGGAGGACTGGGTTGAGATACATCCCTATTCCGAATCGGTTTTTGTCGGCTACGAAAAATTAGAAGAAGAGACAACTATTCTTAAATACAGAAGGGTAAAAGCAAAAAACAAAGAGTTTTATCAGATTGTACTCGACAGAAGTCCTTTTTACGCCGAAAGCGGGGGACAGGTCGGGGACACCGGCACATTAACCACTGCAGAGGGAGAGGTTATCTACATTACCAATACAATAAAGGAGAACAACCTGAACATTCATATTGCAGAAAAAATTCCTTCATCTCCGGCTGTGCCCTTAATAGCCAGGGTAAATGAGCAAAAGAGAAAGAGTACTGAAAACAATCATACTGCCACTCACCTGTTGCACAGTGCCCTCCGCACCATTTTAGGCAACCACATCGAACAAAAAGGATCTCTTGTAGCTCCGGATCATTTCCGATTCGATTTTTCTCACTTCGAAAAAATATCCGAAGCTGACCTTCGTAAGGTTGAGAACCTTGTAAACAGATACATCCGTGATAATAACTCGCGTAATGAAATAAGAGAGGTTCCTGTCGAAAAAGCAAAAGAGATGGGAGCAATAGCCCTGTTTGGAGAAAAATACAGCAGCAGTGTTAGGGTAATCAGGTTTGGCAACTCCATAGAGCTTTGTGGAGGAACCCACACCTCCAGCACCGGTAATATCGGCCTATTTAAAATCATTTCTGAGTCGGCCATTGCAGCCGGAGTAAGAAGAATAGAGGCAACAACAGGGGCTGCGGCAGAAAAGATTGTCGAAAAAACCGAAGATGCACTTAAGGAGGTTAAATCGCTTCTTGGCAACACTCCTAATGTTTCTGCAGCTATATCAAAACTTGTAGCCGAAAACGAATCGCTCAAAAAAACAGAGGAGGAGTTCCGCAAAGATACCGCCAACCGCATAAAAGAGAAGCTTTTAACCACAGGAAAAAAAGTCAACAACACCAATATCTACATTTTAAAGGGAGAGCACAACTCTGAAGTTGTGAAAAATGTTGCATTTGCTCTTAAAAAAGAGCTTAAGCAAAGTGCTTTTATCGCCGGGTACACCGAGGGCGAAAAGGCAGTTCTCACCCTACTATACACCGACGACATGGTGCAAAAAGGATACGATGCTGCTAAAGATATTAAAGAGGTCTCCTCTCTTATTCGCGGCGGAGGCGGGGGTCAGTCTTTTTATGCTACGGCAGGGGGAAAGAATAAAGAGGGCATAGATTATGCAATAGAGAAATTAACAGAACTTGCATCAAAAAATTGAAAAAGCTAGACCAATTCATAGTCAAGTCGTTTCTGGGACCATTTGTTCTCACTTTTCTCATCGTGATTTTCGCACTGATGCTGCAGTTTTTGTGGCTTTACATAGACGAACTGGTTGGGAAAGGATTAAGTGCACTTGTCATTCTTGAGTTTCTGGGCTGGGGTTCGGCCACTCTGATACCTCTTGCACTTCCCATAGCAACTCTTCTTGCCTCAATAATGACTCTCGGAGGAATGGGCGAAGACAACGAATTACTGGCAATGAAGGCAGCGGGAATCTCTCTCCAGAGAGTTCTCAAGCCCCTTATTATTCTCTCTTTTTTAGTGAGTATAGGTGCTTTTTTTGCCTCCAACAACCTGATACCTGTCTCATACAATAAAATTTACTCTTTACGCGACGATATAGGCAACACAAAAGAGGAGATTCGTATTCCTACAGGAATGTTTTACGACGGAATTGACGGATACAACATTAGAATTGGGCACCGTGACGAAAAAACGGGCTCAATTTACGATGTAATGGTGTACAGCCATAAGGATGGCAGAGGCAACACCAGTCTTACCCTTGCCGATTCCGGATCAATAAGATTTACCGCAGACAAGCAAAACCTCCTGTTTACTCTAGAAAGCGGATACTCTTACGAAGAGGAGTCCAGAGAGTACGGAAGCCGCGATACCCTTTTTCCGTTTCAGCGTATAGAGTTTTCAAGACAGGAGCTTATTATCTCCCTTGCCGACTATTCGTTTCAAAGAAGTGAAGAGGATAAGTTCAGCGACGAAATTATGGCTCAGAACCTTAGTCAGCTAAGAGTTGCCCGAGATTCCCTGGATACTGCATATGTAAAAGTTAAAGCATATCAATACAGAAACCTTACCACAGGCGGAGGCCTCTCATTCGGAAGAGAGCTGGATCCTCTTCATAAAGACACCTATGCTCATACCATCGATTACGATTCACTTTTCAACTGGAAATCTCTTGCCGATAAGAGCAGCAATATGAAAATTGCAGTAGGGCAAATAGAGAGTGCTATTACCCTTTTGGACAACTACCAGATAGAAGAGATTCAGTATATTTCACCTTTAAGACGGATAAAAATAGAGAGATACCGTAAATTTACCCTGTCACTCGCATGCTTTATCTTTTTCTTTATCGGAGCCCCTTTGGGAGCTATTATCCGTAAAGGGGGTCTCGGAACCCCTGCAATTGTATCTATGTTGTTTTTTGTGGTTTACTGGGTAATAGATATCAGCGGCAAAAAGCTTGCTACCGATGGAGTTATAAACCCGGCCATTGGAACACTTATCTCATCGATGGTGCTTTTTCCGATAGGAGTATATCTTACATTAAAATCGACCCGCGACTCCTCACTGTTTAATGCCGACTCCTATATTATATTTTTCGAAAAACTATCAGATCGTTTAAATCGCTACAGAGGTGAAAAGTAACAATAAGAGCCGAATCATATATATGGGAACTCCCCATTTTGCAACAGAGCCACTTAAGGCGCTGCTAAACAATAATTTCGAAATTACAGCCGTTGTAACAGCACCAGACAGAGCAACGGGAAGGGGTCTGAAAACTACTCCAAGTGATGTTAAAGTGTTTGCCGAAAGCAAGGGAATACCCGTATTACAACCCGAATCGCTAAAAGAGAGCAGCTTTATTTCTGCCCTCAAACAACTTGATGCAGAAATTTTTGTTGTGGTTGCATTCCGGATGTTACCCGAAATAGTTTGGTCAATCCCCTCCAAAGGTACATTTAATCTTCACGCCTCTCTGCTACCCCAGTACCGGGGTGCCGCTCCCATTAACCATGCAATTATCAACGGCGAAACCAAAACAGGCGTAACCACCTTTATGATAGACCATAACATCGACACCGGTGCTATTCTGTTTCAAGAGGAGTGCGAAATAGGGGAGCAGGAAACTGCCGGCGAACTGCACGACAAACTAATGAAAATCGGCGCCTCGCTGGTTGTTAAAACAGCGATGGCCATCAGTGAAGGCAATCTTACCCCAACCTTGCAAAGCTCCCTTTTAAAGAGTAACGACACCCTAAAAACAGCCCCCAAACTATCAAAAGAGTGCGGAAGAATTGTGTGGGAAAAAGATTGCACAGATATTTACAATTTAATAAGGGGACTAAGTCCCTACCCCGCTGCCCACTCGGTTTTGACTGCAGTCGACAAAACTATTCCGGTAAAAATCTTTGGTTCTCACCCCGATTTGCAACACAACACTCTGAAACCGGGAGAAATAGAGTCAGATAATAAAAGCTACCTTAGAGTAGGTTGCAAAAAGGGATCTCTGCTGCTTAAATCAATTCAGGCAGCCGGTAAAAAACGCCTCTCAATCAGGGAGTTTCTTGCAGGTACAAGAGACATTGCAACCTTCCGGTTTATTTAAAGTTATAAGGTAATGAGAGAATATATAATACTCGCAGATGGCGAATTTCCAAAAGGTAATCGCCCTCTCGAAAAACTGACCAACTCAGATAATATAATCTGCTGCGACGGAGCAGCTGAAAAACTGACAGAGGCTGGTATATCCCCGGCTGCTATTGTCGGAGATATCGACTCACTATCAGAACAATACCAGCAGAAATATAGAGATATAATTTTCAGATCAGATTGCCAGCAAACAAATGATTTAACCAAAGCCGTTAATTACACCCTTAAACTCAACCCCTCAAAAATTATTATACTTGGAGCCACGGGGCTTCGTGAAGATCATACTTTAGGCAATATCTCCCTTTTGTACGACTACTCTCTTATCTCTGATGTACCGGTTGAAATGTGGACTAACAGCGGTGTACTCACACCCCTGTGCAAAGGTAGAGTGATAAATGCCTCAAAAGGAACTCAGGTGTCTGTTTTTTCACTCGACACTAATTTGCGAATAAAATCACAGGGTTTAAAATATCCTCTGGACGATGTCATTTTTGACAGCTGGTGGAAAGCAACACTGAATGAGTGCACCGGAGATAATTTCGAGCTTATATTCGAAAAAGGGAGAGTAATTGTTTACACTGCTTACTAGAGAGGGCCAGGCACAAAAAAAACGCCCCTTTCGGGGCGTTTTTCTGATTTTCTTAACATTAGTTGATAAGATTCTCCAACTCTGCTCCGGCTTTAAATTTTACCACCTTTTTAGCGGCAATTTTAATTTTTGAACCTGTACGAGGATTGCGTCCATTTCTGGCATTTCTTTCCGATACGGAGAAAGAACCAAAACCTACCAAAGTAAGCCTTTCACCTTTTTTCATAGATTCGCCGGCTACATTAATAAATGCATCCAGAGCTTTTCTTGCGTCAACCTTAGTTAGATTTGTTTGCTCAGCAATAGCTGATATTAATTCTGCCTTGTTCATAATTTATTGTTTAGGATGTTGTGTTAATTATGTTGTCTACAAATATATTGTAATTATCTTAAAAAACAAATAATTTGCTAAACTATTCACTGCCAAGCCTCTTTTCAAGTTCAGCAATTTTTTGTAAAAAACGCATACTCTCTTTGCTGCCCGGAAATAATACTCTGTGATTCTTCATTTCTGCCAGCGAGTTTGCATCTCGCATTCTCTGTTTGCAGTTATCATTTATGTATGCGCCGGAAAACCTCTCCCAAATGTAATCAATTGCTTCTGCTGTAGGGTGCACCATGTCAGAAGCATAAAATCTGTAATCTCGCAATTGATCGATAAACACCTCATAAGCAGGAAAATAGTGAGAGTTATCATATCTCTGAACTATACTATCTACAGCCAGAAGCAACCTCGATTTACTTAGCTGATTCCCGTGAGCTCCATCTTTTAAATGCCTTACAGGGCTTACTGTAAACACCCACTCTTTTGACGGAAACTCTTTTACCAAGGGCTCAATTAAAGAAATAACCTCTGGTACATCCAGAGCAAAACGGTCGAAATTTGATGCAGGAATTTTGTGACAATTAGAGACAATAGTATCTCTCTGTTTGTGTTTATACACCCAGGAGGTACCAAAAGTGACAATCATCCACCTACTTTTTTCAAAATGGCTTGCTGCATCAATCAACAATCTGTTGTTTTTTTCCAGGAACTCCTCCTCTGAAAAAGAACAGAAGTCACTTCCATGATAAAAGCTTTTGTACAGGTCGTCACATTTAACCAAATCATCCTTAGTAAAGAGTTTTTTTTGGGAGAGTCTCTTTATCGAAGCATAAATAGAGGCAGGGTTAAACAGGACACCAAAGGGGTTAACCTTAACATCAAAAAGCAGATTGCTCATTTTGACTCCCATCTCAGTTGCAAAACAGGATCCCAGAAAAAGCAGAGAGTCTTTATAATCGATCTTTTGTTCCGATGGCTGAATTTCAACCTCTGTTTGCCATTTCATCTTTAAGATTTTTCTTTATTTTTTCGAGACCGGCTCTTTTTAAGGATGACTTGTCAAAATTATTCGAAAAATCTGCCTCTTCCATATTTAACCAATCTTGAGCAGATAAAGTTATTGAATTTTTACCATTGTCAAACTCAAGGGGTTTAAATTGATCCCAACAAAGTGGCGCAGCTTTTTTATCCCACGGGCAAACATCCATACAAATATCACATCCGAAAATATGATTACCGCCACAACCTACTGATTTGCTTTCTATTGTAATGTAGGAAATGCATTTAGTTGCATCCAGCTCAAAAGGAGCCACAATTGCTCCCGAAGGACATGCATCAATGCATCGGGTACAACTGCCACAACGGTTTGTCAACAAATTATTATTGTACTCAAGCTTTACGTTGCAAATAATAATACCGATAAAAGTGTGCAATCCATATTGCTGATTAATAAGAAATGTGTTTTTGCCGATAAAGCCCAAGCCGGCTCTGGCCGCAATACTTCGCTCAAAAATAGGGGCAGAATCGGTAAAAACTCTGTATTTAAAATTTTTGTAATGCTCTCCGATAAATGCTGCCAGTTTGCGAAGCCTCTCTTTAATTACCGGATGATAGTCTAAGCCATAGGCATAAGAGGCAATTTGGGGGTAATCACTACTTTGTTTTTTATATGGATTATATGGGGCCAGCACAGCTACAATACTTTTGGCTTCATCCAGCAAAAGAGAGGGATTCTCTCTTATATTCTGATTTTTTGCCATATAGTGCATATCACCGTTACGCCCTTTCTCAAGATATTTCGCAAGATACTTACTATCAGCGCTCATACGGGTAACCGGAGTTGCACCGCAAGCAATAAAGCCAAGTTGAGCCGCCCGTTGAGATAATAAAATATGTAATAAATTTTCCAAAAATTCTATAAATTTTATACTTTTGTCATTCGTTTTTGCTTATTTTGTTAATTATTAAAATAAAAATTGAATGAACA
>CAYGGD010000025.1:0-20629 GCA_964349315.1 uncultured Muribaculaceae bacterium | reverse complement strand
CATATAAAGTTTTTTATTTAACACTGCTGTTAAAGGTAATAGTAATTGCATCAGCCGGTGCTCAAACTGTAAGTGGAGTTGTTCGTGTTCAAAGACCAAACGGCACAATAGAGGCGATGTCTCATGCCTCTGTCTATTGGCTTGAGGAGAGAGTTGCAATGGAAACAGACCATGAAGGTATGTTCTCTTTCGATCGCAGAAGAAATGATACAATTTCACTGGTTGCCACATTTGTCGGACATACAAAGGATACAGTAGTTTTAACACAGGAAAATTCATTTGCGATTTTTCTCCTCAGAGAGGGTGATGAGTTGCAGGCAGCAAGGATAATAACCCGCCAGCAGGGCAATTATATATCTCGAATAGCTCCAGTTAAAACTGAGGTAATAACTAATGCCGGGCTTTGCAAAATGGCATGTTGCAACCTGGCTGAGAGCTTTGAAAATTCGGCCAGCGTTACTGTTGGTTATGCCGATGCAATTACCGGAGCAAGGCAAATCAGGTTACTCGGATTATCGGGCATTTACACTCAGATGCTAGACGAAAACAGGCCAATTATGAGAGGTCTTTCCGCTCCCTTCGGGCTCTCTTACATTCCGGGACAGTGGCTGGAGAGTATTCAGATTGCTAAGGGACCCTCTTCGGTCATCAATGGTCTGGAGGCAATTACAGGGCAAATAAATCTGGAGCACAGAAAACCTACAACAGAAGAACCTTTATTTATCAATCTTTTTCTGAGTAGTTCACTAAGAACCGAAGCTAATATTGCCTCTTCTCTTCAGCTTAATAACAAATGGAGTACAGTTTTACTGGGCCATTTTTCTACAGACCCTTCACATCACGACGGTAATCACGACGGTTTCAGAGACGAACCCGAGACAATGCAGTTTAACTTTGTTAATCGTTGGCTTTATCTGGCTGATAACGGAATGCAGATTCGTTTTGGGTTAAAGGCTTTAAACGACGACAGACTTGCGGGTCAAACCTCTTTTAAAAGAGGGAGTGAGAGAGATATGAGCAGTTGGGGATCGCATATTAAAAATAAAGGATTCAATGCCTTTTTTAAAGTTGGTGTTCCCCTCTCTTCTGATAACTCAAAGAATATTGCAGCTGTGATTGACTACTCCTATCATGATATGGACTCGTTTTTCGGTTATAAAGACTACGATGCTACCCAAAATTCTATTTTTGGTAATTTGATTTTCCAGAACGAATTAAACGAAAGGCATAAGTATTCTCTGGGGTTAAATGCACATATCGACAAGTATGACGAGTATCTGAGAGACTATTTTATGGGCAATTTTTATGACCTGTTTCCCGGAAGACGCGAGGGTGCCGCAGGCGGATATGCAGAATATACATATAACAACGATGATAAAATTTCTGTTGTTACCGGATTCCGCTTAGATTACAATAATATTCACGGATGGCTGCCTGCACCGAGGATAAATTTAAAGTATGCCTTTGATCCAAATTTAATTTTCCGGGCACTTGCCGGAAGAGGTTTCAGGTCGACCAATATAATTCCCGATAATTTGGGAGTGTTATCAACCGGCAGAAAAATTGAGACTGGAGAAAACCTTGATATAGAAGATGCCTGGACATACGGAGTCAACTTAACGGGTTATATCCCATTGGGAGTTGATGATGCATCTCTTAGTTTCGACTATTTCAGAACCGATTTTAATAAGCAGGTAATTGTAGATCAAGAGTACGATCTCTCAAAAATTTCTGTTTATAACCTCGATGGCCGGGCATTCACAAACACTTACCAGGTAGACTTCACTCTTGAGCCGTTCGAAAGGTTTACAGTTCTGACTACTTTTCGCTATACAGATGCCAAGGTTACTCTTAAAGGGCAGGGATTGGTTGAAAAGCCTCTCACCAGCAGATATAAAGGAGTTTTAAATGTTCAGTACGCAACACGCATGAATATATGGACATTTGACTTTACCGCTCAGTTAAACGGACCTTCGCGTTTGCCGGAGTTTTACAGCGACCTGGGTCACTCTCCTGTTTATACAATGCTTTTTGCACAGGTTACTAGAAAACTTAAATCGGTTGATTTGTATGTTGGTGCTGAAAACCTTACAAATTACCGTCAGGAGTATGCAATTATGAATGCTTACAATCCATATAGTACCGGATTTAACTCAACAGTTATCTGGGGGCCGTTAATGGGCTTTAAAATGTATGCCGGATTGAGGTATACGCTTTGGAAATAAATATTGCAATTAAGACATTTTTAAATATTTTTACTCATTAGAATATTATCAACTATGAAAACATTAAAGCGGATTCCTTTTTTACTTGTTTCGGTTATTTTATTGATGTCGGGCATTGTTAATGCACAAGATATTAAGAAGAGCAAAAATGACGGAGAGGTTACCTTCTCTGTGTATATCGATTGTCCGAGTTGTTTAAAGAAACTTGAGGCAAGACTACCTCATGAAAAGGGAGTCAAGGATTTTAATGTGAATTTTGAAGGTCAGACTGTCTGGTTTTTATATAACAAACAGAGAACAAATAAGGAGAACCTTCAGAAAGCACTTGAAAAACTTGGATATCCTGCCAAAGAGGTAAAGCCAATTGACAAAAAATAGAAAATTATGGCTCAGAAAGCACTTGTACTTATCTCATATTTAATGATATCGCTGTCCCTCTTTTCTCAATCTGCAGAGGGGGGGGGTGCTTTTTACGAAAAAATGAGAGTTCTCCCCTTTGAGGAGAGAGAGGTTTTGATAAAAAATGAGCTTCTGAGCGGTAATATGCCATCTTTTATCCTGAATTTTATTCCGGTAACTTTTACCGGCAAAGATACCAATGGTAAAAACAGAGAGGTGACGATTTTTGTTTCGCCGGATTATTTGTCTGTCGGGGATGCAGATGACTATTTTATTATTCCTATTACTCCTCAGACAGCACAGTCGGTGGCAGAGTCATTTAACGCCTCTTTGCCCACACCGTTGATTGTTGATATTGTTTACTCTAATTCAGAACTAAAGCTTGAACCGTTTAATTTTATTCCCCGAGGTAACAGAAACGAAACTCCTGATATTTTATATGACCATTCAAAAATTATTCAAGCGCAAATGAAAGCAGCAGGCTATAAGCCGGGAACATTTGTGGCAGGGACTAAAAAAGATATAGTGGTTTCATCTAAACTATCTGATACCGTTCGAACAAGGCATGTTACAATATATGGCTGGCACAGATTGAACGGTAAAGCTATTCAGCCACTTTCAAATATTCACATCGACTCTTATGTCGATTACAGTCACGGAGCAAGGCTAATAAGCAATAATGTAATAATTGACGGAGAGGAGTATTATTATTCAGATGTATTGAAAGATAGTCTTTTGCATACTCTCCTTAGCAACGAAAAGTATCCCCTTACTGTTACTGCCTACCGAAATCATTAAAACAAAGTATATTATGAAGCGACTACAACTACTCTTAATTGGTTTATTTTTTATAGCCGCAAACGTATCGGGGGCAGAGCAATCTTCCTGGATAAGAATAAACCAGGCGGGTTATCTGCCAGAAGACATCAAAGTGGCCGTATTTATTTCTGTAGATTCTGAGACAGAATCAGATTTTTATGTTTACGAGGCAATAACAGATAAACTTATATTTCAAGGAAAAGGGAAAAAATCTAATCCTAAGGAGTGGGGAATGAAAAGTGCATTCCGCTTCGATTTTTCCGATATAACCACAGAAGGGGGATATTACATAAAATCTAACGGTGTACAATCTCCTGATTTTAAAATTTCTGCAGACTCATACGATGGGCTTGCCGATTTTTTACTTGAGTATATGAGACAGCAAAGGTGCGGAGACAACCCATACACCGGAGAGTTATGCCATCAGCACGACGGATATATTGTAGACCATCCGACCAGAACAGGAGAGAAAATTGATGTAAGAGGAGGATGGCATGATGCAACGGATTATCTTCAATATCAGACAACTTCATCAACTACTGTTTATCATATGATGTTTGCCTGGCAGCAGTATAAAGATAAATCTGTCTTTAAAGATTATTTTGATGCGACAGGAAGGCCAGGGGCCAACGGAGTTCCTGATATTCTTGATGAAATACGATGGGGGTTAGAGTGGCTTATGAAGATGAATCCCGAAGATAAAGTTATGTTTAATCAGATTGCTGACGACAGGGATCACTCAGGATTTCGCCTTCCTCAAAACGATAAAGTTGATTATGGATGGGGACCTGGAAATGGGAGGCCTGTTTACTTTGTTACCGGCAAGCCCCAGGGGTTGGGGCAGCACATTAATAGGACAACAGGTGTAGCATCAACTGCAGGGAAGTTCTCTTCGAGCTTTGCTCTTGGTGCAGAGATATTCAAAGATATCGATCCTGAATTTGCTGCTGAGATGAGAACAAAATCATTTCAGGCATTCGACTTTGCGCTGGAAAACCCGGGAAACACCCAGACCGCATGTTTAAAATCGCCATATTTTTACGAGGAGGATACTTATGTAGATGATATAGAACTGGCGGCAGCTACAATATATCATTATGGTCAGGATCCTGAATGGAGAAAAAAAGCAGATTACTGGGGAGAACTAGAGCCAGTTAACCCATGGATGGAACTTGGAAGGGGGAGACACTATCAATACTATCCATTTATTAACCTGGGTCACTACTATCTGGCGATTTCGTCCGACAGCACTACACGGGCCAAATACCTAGGATTTATGAAAGATGCTCTGGACCACATTTACAGAAGAGGAGCTGATGATCCTTTCCTGTATGGAATCCCATCGCTCTGGTGTTCGAATAATCTTGTTTCTGCAGCAATTACACATGCTCATCTATACAGAAAAGCATCCGGCGATAACACATATCTAGAAATGGAGATGGCCCTTCGTGACTGGCTGTTTGGTACAAATCCCTGGGGGACATCAATGATTGTAGGTTTTCCGGAAGGGGGTAACTACCCTTTTTATCCACACTCATCCTATACAGTTCATAATGGAGATCTCACCTATGGAGGCCTTATTGATGGGCCAATAATGAGAGAGCTCTTTTTGACCAGAGCAGGGAATTCTCTTACAAAGCCCGATGAGTACGCTGTTTTTAACAACGGAAAAGCGGTTTATCACGATGATATCGGAGATTACTCTTCAAACGAACCCACTATGGATGGGACAGCAGGATTATCATACTATTTTGCTGCAATGGAGCACGAAGGCCGGGCATTTAAGGTTAGCCGGAACACTGAAGTTAAGGATAACTGGGGTGCTGTTGTAAGATTAAACCCTGATCAAAAAGTTGTTTATCTGATATTCTCTGCCGACTCTATGTTTGGTGGAGGAGAAAAAGTACTTAAGACACTTGCAGACAATAAAATAAAGGGGTCTTTTTTCCTTACAGGGAATTTTCTGCGGATGAAAGAGCACGAAGATATTACCAGAAAAATAATTGAGAGAGGTCACTATGTCGGCGCGCATTCTGACAAACATATTCTGTATGCTCCGTGGGATAACAGGGAAAAGTCGCTTGTTTCTGCAGACAGTCTTGCTAGAGATATTAAAGATAATTATACCGAGTTAGCCCGTTTTGACATTACACCTGCTATGGCTCCTTGGTACCTTCCTCCTTATGAGTGGTACAATAAGGAGTCGGTTAATGTTACCGCCTGGCTTGGATTAAAAACAATAAACTTTACTCCGGGAACAGCGACCCCTGCCGACTACACAACTCCTGATATGAAAAACTACAGATCAAGTTCGCAGTTGATTAATTCTCTCTTTGAATTTGAAAAAAAGGAGGGGCTTAATGGTGCTGTTATTTTGATACATCCGGGGGTAGAAGAGAGCCGTACAGATCGTTTGTACGACAGACTCGACGAAATAATCAAGAGACTTAAAAGATTGGGATATAAATTTGACAGGTTATAATTTTTTATAACTTTGTATTGCACCTGTTTTGTACAGGTGCAATATTTTTTACAAACTCACTGGAAAACTTATGTATAAAATTGTAAGGAAAAGGTTCCTCACTCCAACAATTGCCCTAATGGACGTTGATGCCCCAAGAATGGCAAAAACAGCTCAACCGGGGCAATTTCTTATTGTAAGGGTACACCCTAAAGGGGAGAGAATTCCCTTAACAATTTGTGATTACGACAGAGAAGCCGGAACGGTCACTATCGTTACACAAATAGTAGGAGCTTCGAGCAGAAGAATATGTAACATGAATGAAGGAGATTCATTTACAGATTTTGCAGGGCCGCTGGGAATGCCCTCAGAATTTATAGAACTAAGCAGAGAGGAGTTATCTTCAAAAAGATTCATCTTTATTGCCGGGGGATTAGGAACAGCTCCGGTGTATCCGCAGGTTAAATTTTTACACTCGATGGGAGCCGATGTTGATGTTATTATTGGTGCCAAAAATAAAGATATGGTAATTTTTGAGCAGGAGATGGCAGCTGTTTGCAACAACTTGTATGTGTGTACAGATGATGGATCGTACGGAAAAAAAGGGCTGGTAACTGACATGCTTAAAGAGCTTCTTGACAGCGGACAAAAGTATGATCATGCTATAGCAATTGGCCCGATGATAATGATGAAGTTTGTAACTATAACATCTAAGCCGTACAATTTACCACTGACCGTGAGTTTAAATACATTAATGGTAGATGGAACCGGAATGTGCGGTGCATGCAGGGTTTCTGTTGGAGATAAAGTGAAGTTTGCCTGTGTGGATGGCCCTGAGTTTGATGCCTATCTCGTAGACTTTGATGAGGCAATGCGCAGGCAGATGATGTATAAAAATATTGAACAGGAGGCCGACCATAAGTGTAAAATCGGTTTAGGCAAGTAAAACATTTTTGAATAATGAAAAATAAGATACCACGCGTTCCGGTAAGAGAGCAGGATCCTCAGATAAGAGTTAAGAACTTTGAAGAGGTTTGTTACGGCTACAACAAAGAAGAGGCGATTCTTGAAGCATCCAGATGTCTCGGGTGCAAAAATCCCGCATGTGTAACAGAGTGTCCTGTTAATATCCAGATTCCTGACTTTATTCTTCAGGTAGAATTAGGAAACATTGAAGAGGCGGCACGAATTATTGCTAAAGACAGTTCATTGCCGGCCGTTTGCGGCCGTGTATGTCCACAGGAATCGCAATGTGAGGGAGTATGTGTGTTGGGAATAAAAAAAGAGCCGGTTGCAATCGGTAAGCTTGAGCGTTTTGTTGCAGACTGGAGTAGGGATAATGGAATTGTTTTCAAAGATGTGAGCGAATCCAACGGAAAAAAGGTAGCCGTTATAGGTAGTGGCCCTGCCGGGATTGCCTGTGCAACGGACCTTGCAAAAATGGGTTACTCTGTTACAATTTTCGAAGCTCTTCACGAACCCGGAGGTGTTTTACAGTACGGAATTCCTGAGTTCAGACTTCCCAAAGAGTATGTTGTTAAAAAAGAGATTGATAATGTTGTCTCTTTAGGGGTAAAAATTGAGACCAATGTCGTTGTAGGAAGGACCGTAACTATCGATTCTCTGATGGACGACGAGAAATTTGAAGCTGTTTTTGTTGGTTCAGGAGCAGGATTACCTAAATTTATGGGCATCCCCGGAGAAAATCTTAATGGTGTGGTTTCGGCAAATGAGTTTCTTACCAGAAGTAACCTTATGAGAGCTTATGACCCCGATTATGAAACGCCGATTTATGTCGGCAAAAAAGTAGCTGTTGTAGGCGGAGGAAATGTTGCGATGGATGCTGCAAGAACTGCTCAGAGGCTTGGAGCGGAGGTTACTATAGTTTACAGAAGAACAGAGAAAGAACTGCCTGCGAGGGTAGAGGAGGTTCATCACGCAAAAGAAGAGGGAATTGTATTCAGGATGTTAACCAATCCGGTAATGATTTTAGGTGATGAAAAGGGTTGGGTAAGAGGACTTACCTGTATAAGGATGGAACTTGGAGAACCGGATGAAAGCGGAAGAAGATCACCTGTGCCGATTAAAGAATCGAATTTTGATATTGAAACGGATGTTGTAATAATGTCTCTTGGAACTTCTCCTAATCCATTAATTGCTAACACAACACCAGGTTTAGAGGTTAATAAATGGAATTGTCTGGTTGCAGACGATATGGGAGCAACCAGTCGTCCCGGTGTTTTTGCCGGCGGCGATGTAGTTACAGGAGCAGCAACAGTGATTCTTGCGATGGGAGCAGGCCGGAAAGCGGCCGAAGCAATTCACAATTATTTGCAAAGCAAATAATTTACTTTGTTTCTGTGCAAATTGTTAGCTAAATTTGCTGTCCTAAATAATTCCGTTAATGGCACAGAAACCGTCAATACCTAAGGGAACCAGAGATTTCGGACCAACTGAAATGGCCCGAAGAGATTATATTTTCAATACAATTAGAAGCAGATTCAAACTGTACGGATACGCTCCGATTGAGACTCCTGCTATGGAGAATTTATCTACCTTGCTTGGGAAGTATGGAGAGGAGGGAGACCGTCTTCTCTATAAAATTCTTAATTCAGGGGATGCGTTTTCGTCAGTAAATAAAGATATGCTGTCCAACAGCAGTCAGTTGTCGTTGAAGGTGTGTGAAAAGGGATTAAGATACGATTTAACAGTTCCTTTTGCAAGATATATTGTTCAGCACCAAAACGAGATTACATTCCCTTTCAAAAGATACCAAATTCAACCGGTTTGGAGAGCAGACAGACCTCAGAAAGGAAGATACCGTGAATTTTATCAGTGTGATGTAGATGTTATCGGAAGCGATTCTTTGCTAAACGAACTGGAACTTGTGCAGATTACCGATGATATATTTAAAAAGTTCGGGCTGGAGATAACCATTAAAATTAACAATCGTAAAGTATTGTCGGGCATTGCTGAGATAATTGGCTATCCTGAAAAGTTGACAGATATAACTACTGCTATTGATAAAATTGATAAAATTGGTCTTGGTGAGGTAAAGAATGAGCTGATAAATAGGGGTATTTCTTCCGATGCTGTTCAGATGATTGAGCCGGTGTTAAATCTGAAAGGAACGGCTAAAGAGAAGATTGAGACTATGACTCCGCTTCTTGCCGGCTCTTCTGTTGGAACAAAAGGGTTGCAGGAGTTGACGGTATTATTTGATTATATAAAAGCTGCTCAATTAACATGTAATATAGAACTTGATCTCTCTCTGGCAAGGGGATTGAATTATTACACAGGGGCAATTTTTGAGGTTAAGGCAAATGGTGTGGAAATGGGAAGTATATGTGGAGGAGGCAGGTACGACGACCTCACAGGCATATTCGGTTTGCCGGGTGTTTCCGGAGTAGGCATTTCATTTGGTGCCGATCGTATTTACGATGTTTTACTTTCGTTAGATAAGTTTCCTGACGAAGCTGTTAAGGGGACCTTGCTCATTTTTGCAAATATGGGAGAAGAATCGGAGAGTTATGTTCTACCGCTTTTGAGTTCTCTCAGAGAAAGAGGTGTGGTTGCCGAGCTGTACACAGAGCGTGTTAAGTTGAAAAAACAGTTCGACTATGCCTCTAAAAGGGGGATTAAATATATTGCTATTGCCGGAGAAGATGAGATTAAGCAAAAGAGTATTAATCTGAAAAACATCGAAACAGGAGAGCAAAAAACTTTAAAAATAAGTGATTTAGAGAGTGAACTTTTATCCGGAAAAAAATAAAATTTGGATTCTACTCTATATTGCACTATCTTTGCACCTCGAAATACCGCGGAGTGGAGCAGTTGGTAGCTCGTTGGGCTCATAACCCAAAGGTCGCAGGTTCGAGTCCTGCCTCCGCTACTAAAAGAGCCGATTTTATATCGGCTTTTTCTTTTTTAATTATTTCTCTATTTTTACAAAAAAAGATTGGCTATGATTAGGTATGCAACTGAGAAGGACATTGATACAATTTTCTTATTTATTTGTGAGCTGGCTCGTTACGAGAAGCTTTTAGATGATGTCACTGCTACTCCTGATGTGCTTTTCAAATCATTGTTCGAAAAGAAACAGGCAGAGGTGCTTATTGCCGAAGAGGGCGGAGTGCCGGTAGGTTTTGCACTTTTCTTTCATAATTTCTCTACATTTAAAGGTCGTGCATGCCTGTATTTAGAAGATATCTTCGTGTTACCCGAATTCAGAGGAAAAGGTTACGGCAAACAGCTCTTTTCGGAGCTTGCCAAAATAGCCGTTACCAGAGAGTGTGATCGTTTCGACTGGGCAGTGTTGGACTGGAATAAACCCTCCATCAGTTTTTACAATAGTCTGGGAGCTGTTGCAATGGATGACTGGACTGTTTACAGACTTGCAGGAGAGAGTCTCAGAAAGGTTGCTAAGTTATAATTTGTAGCTGGAATACTGATTTCCCATCTCTTGTCCCTTCGACAAAAATAGATGGACTATAGCAGCTGCTGATATCTATTTCTTGTCCCAGAAGTGACTCATTGTTGAAGTTTATAGTCAGCTCTTTAATTTTTATGTTTTGCGAAACCTCACTCTCCAGTGCGTCCAGTGCCCACTCAAGATACTTAGCATTATTTGTGTGTTGATTAATATCGATATCTGATATTGAAACAACTCTTTTACAGGCAAACTGCACATTCAGAGGGGTAGAAAGCCTTTCTGCCGGATTTTCAATTGCATTTTCGGGTATGCTCCCTTTAAAGTTCTCTCCAAGAAGGGAGTCTATTCTTTGTACTCTCCTGGTCTTTTTATTAATTATCAGCCACGAGGATGTCGCTTTAATAACGGCTTCTCCGCTTTGGTCAGTTACCACAAAGTCCCTGTATCCAAACAGCTTGTCGCTCCCTTTGTGCCATGTTTTAAGTGAGAGCTCTTCTCTCCATATAGGGTGCCTGAAATATTTTATATGAATTCGGGAAAGTACCCAGGCCGTGCCCGATTCGTTTAAACTATCATATCCGAACCCCAAATCGAGAGCATGATTTCCTGCAATTTCCTGAGCATGATTTAAAAACGAATATGGTTTAAAAAGGCCGTTATTATCTGTCTCGTAGCTTTTTACATTAAAGGTGTAATTATGAGTACTCATTTGATTATATGTTAGTTGCAGTGATAAGTTGTTTTTGTAAAGGTACTAACAACACTATCAAAAAAAAAGATAAATTGGCAAAAACATTTCGAAAGTACTATCTTTGTATCCCTGTATTACAATCCAAAAAATTATGTCTACGAAATATGTATTTGTATTGGGAGGAGTAACATCTTCTCTCGGAAAAGGTATTATTTCTGCTTCCCTGGCTAAATTACTTCAGGCCAGAGGTCTATCAGTTACAATACAGAAATTTGATCCTTACATAAATGTAGATCCCGGCACTCTCAACCCATATGAACATGGGGAGTGTTATGTAACAGAGGATGGTGCAGAAACAGATCTGGATCTTGGTCATTACGAAAGATTTCTCAATGTTTTTACTGGAAAGGCGAATAATATCACTACCGGTAGAATTTACCGTAATGTAATTGATAAAGAGAGAGAAGGGGCATACCTCGGAAAAACAGTTCAAGTAGTACCGCACATTACTGACGAGATTAAAAGAAGAATGCTTAATCTCGGTAAGAGCGGTAAATACGATGTAATTATTACTGAACTGGGAGGAACTGTAGGTGATATAGAATCTCTTCCATTTGTTGAGGCGGTCAGACAGCTTCAGTGGGAGCTTCCGGACGAAGATTGTCTGGTTATTCATCTAACATTAATTCCTTATTTAAGTGCCGCAAAAGAGCTTAAAACTAAGCCCACTCAGCACTCTGTGAGGCTTTTACAGCAAAACGGAGTTCACCCGGACATAATTGTTTGCAGAACAGAACATCCTCTCCCTACTGAAATCAGAAGAAAAGTTGCACTTTTTTGTAATGTAAGGCCTAATGCAGTTATCGAGTCTATCGATGCAAAAAGCATTTATGAAGTTCCGCTCCTTATGTTCAGAGAAAAACTTGATGAGATAGTTCTAACTAAATTCAAGATGGATGCAGTGAGTGTTGCTCCTGACCTTGCAAAATGGAAGGCATTTCTTAGTCGTCTTTTTAATCCCAAGGAGGAGGTTAATGTTGCTCTCGTTGGTAAATATGTCGAACTTCAGGATGCTTACAAATCTATTCTCGAATCTTTTATACATGCAGGAGCACAAAATGAGTGCAAGGTTAATGTAGTTAGTATTCAAAGCGAAAATATTACTGAGCTTAATGTTTCTGATTACCTAGGAGATAAGCATGCTGTTCTGGTTGCACCCGGCTTTGGAGAGAGGGGAATAGAGGGTAAAATAGCTGCTGTTAAATATACAAGAGAAAACAACATCCCTTTTCTCGGGATATGTCTTGGCATGCAAATGGCAGTAATAGAGTTTGCCAGAAATGTTATCGGACTGGAGGACGCTATGACAACCGAAATCAGAACAAATGCAAAAAACCCTGTTATTGATCTTATGGAAGATCAAAAATCTCTTACAATTAAGGGGGGAACAATGCGATTGGGAGCATATGACTGTAAAATTGAAGAGAATACTCTGGCTCATAAAGTTTACGGTAAATTACAAATATCAGAGAGGCACAGGCATCGTTATGAGATGAACAATGCTTATGTGGATATGCTTTCCGGTGCAGGGCTTGTCCCCAGCGGAAAAAATAATGATACAGGTCTTGTAGAGATTGTTGAGTTGCCGTCTAACAGTTTCTTTATTGGGGTTCAGTTTCATCCGGAGTTGAAAAGCACACCTGAAAATCCACACCCTCTGTTTGTCTCATTAATTGAAGCGGCAATAGCATATAAAAAGAGATGTCAATAAACAAACTCATAATTATTTCTGTGTTGTCACTGTTTTATTGCGGAGTTGAAAGGACAGGAGCACAAACTGTAAGGGCTACAAATTATTCTGCAAAAGTCGTGAGCGTTCTGCCGCATGATATCAATGCATACACGCAGGGTCTTTTTTTTCACGATAACAGACTGTTCGAGAGTTCAGGACAGTATGGCCAATCTTTTTTCAGAGAGGTAGATCTTAAAACCGGAAATACGGTAAGAAGTTTTAATTTGCCGGCAAGATACTTTGCAGAGGGTGCAGTTGTTCTCAATGATAAGTTGTATATATTAACCTGGATGGAGAATGAAGTTCTTGTATATGATATCAATAGTTTCCGTCAGATAGGACAGCTCCGGAATCCCAGGGAGGGATGGGGTCTTACTACCGATGGAAATATACTGATTGCCTCCGATGGTTCTGCTAATCTTTACTTTCACGACCCCATTACTTTCAGGGAGCTTTCCAGAGTTGAAGTACGCCTCAACGGAGTTGCTTTGTCTCAGTTGAACGAGCTTGAATATATCGATGGTAAAGTGTGGGCTAATGTTTTCGGAACCGATAATATTGCAATTATTGATCCGGTAAGCGGAGAAGTGACAGGAATGGTTGATTGTCGTAATCTGTTGCCAAGATCGCTCAGAACGGCAAAAACTGATGTCTTAAACGGTATTGCCTATAATCCTAAAGATGGATCTATCTATTTAACAGGGAAGTACTGGCCTCGTATGTTCAAAATAGAACTTGTAAATAAATAGATTAATCGATGTGCGCAATAATCATATGCCTTTTACCGGATGGGCCTGGAACTCTTTGAATTCTGAACCCGGCGAATCGCAGCGCCTCTTTTACATCTCCCTTTGAAGAGTATGTTACCAGCAGAGAGTTGCTACTCATAAGACTCCTGACTGATTTGAAAATATCTTTACTCCATAGCTCTGGTTGATTCCCGGGCGAAAAGGCATCGTAATAAACAAGGTTTATGTCTGAACGCTCAATAGCTACATCTCTGATATCCCCATGAATTTTGTGTAGTGTGAAGTTTGGCAATAATTCTGTATTAAAATGCCATTCACAAAGATGAATTTTGTCCCAAACTGCGTGATATTCATCATTTACTAATAAATTATAATTAAGTTTTTTGTACTCTGAACCTGTTAAGGGGTATTTTTCTACGGCAATATATTCAAACTGTTTAGAGGGAAAGCTATCTGCGGTAACTGCACTAAGAAGGCAGTTTAGCCCTGTACCCAGACCAACTTCAAATATGTTGATTTTCTCTGCTTTAGTGCAGAGTATAGAGTGTAGTCCGTGGTTAATAAATATATGCATACTTTCGGAGTAGGCTCCGAATGTTGAGTGATAGCACTCACCTGTTTGATTATGCCTCAGCGTTGCGGAACCGTCTTCTGTGATAACTAACTCTCTTTCCATGTTTATTTTAAATCATATCATTATATATGACATACAAATGTAAATGATTCTTTCATTTTTTCTATCTTTGTAAATTAGCAAATAATAAATAAAAAAGATACTATAATGCCATTTATAACAGATGTGCTGAAAAAGGTTTTTGGCACAAAATCGGATAGAGATATCAAAATGATTCAGCCCTATGTACAGCGTACCATTGAGGCATACGAAAGGATAGATAAGCTCTCCAATGATCAGTTAAGATCTGAAACTCTCAGACTAAGAAAAATTGTATTGGATGCAATCGCGGCAGACGATGAGAGAAAGAAATCTTTGCGTGACAGACTTGAAGATGTTATGATTGATGTGAGGGAGAAAGAGGAGTTGGCAACCGAGGTTGATAAATTGACAAAAAAAATTGATGAGAAAATAGAGCAGGTTTTACTTGAGATATTACCGGAAGCTTTTGCCATAATGAAATCTACAGCAAGACGATTCAAAGAGTCTTCGGAAATAAAAGTGACCGCAAGTAAAACTGACAGAGATCTGGCTGCAAAGCACGATTTTGTATCTATTGAGGGTGATGATGCTGTATGGCATAACAGCTGGATGGCCGGAGGAAACAAGATTATATGGGACATGGTTCACTACGATGTTCAGCTTATTGGTGGTGTCGCTCTGCATCAGGGTAAAATTGCCGAGATGGCAACCGGCGAGGGTAAAACTCTTGTTGCAACTCTTCCGGTGTTCCTAAACGCTCTGGCTGGCAAAGGTGTTCATATTGTAACGGTTAACGATTACCTTTCGAAACGTGACTCTGAGTGGATGGGCCCTTTGTATCAGTTTCATGGCTTGAGTGTCGATTGTATAGATAAGCATCAGCCAAATTCTGAGCAGAGAAAGTCTGCCTACAGAGCCGATATAACATTCGGTACAAACAACGAATTTGGATTTGATTACCTGCGGGATAACATGGCAATTAATCCTGAAGATCTTGTTCAAAAGAAACACCATTATGCGATAGTGGATGAGGTTGACTCCGTTTTAATTGACGATGCAAGGACTCCTCTGATTATCTCCGGTCCTGTTCCAAAAGGTGACGAACAGCAATTTAATGAATACAAACCCATTGTTGAACGTCTTTACAGCGCTCAGAGATCTATCGTTAATCAACTTCTGAATGAAGCCAAGGCAAAATTGAAAGAGGGAAATGAAGAGGAGGGAGGAAAACTGCTTCTTCGGGCGCATAAGGGCTTGCCAAGATATAACCCGCTCATTAAATATTTGAGTGAACCGGGAATGAAGCAAATTCTTATTAAAACCGAGAACTTTTATATGCAGGATAACAATAAGCAGATGCATCTTATTACCGATGATCTCTTTTTTGTTATTGAAGAGAAGCAAAGATCAGTTGAACTAACGGACAAGGGACACGAATTAATTGCTAAAAATGTAAGTGAAGATAGATTTTTTATTCTGCCGGATATTGGAACCGAAATTTCTGAAATTGAGAAGGGAACTCTTTCACCTGAAGAGAAGCTGCGGAAAAAAGATGAGTTGCTTGCAGATTATGCCGTTAAGAGCGAGAGAGTTCATACTGTAAATCAGCTTTTAAAAGCGTACACCATGTTTGAAAAAGATGTGGAGTATGTGGTGATGGACAATAAGATTAAGATTGTAGATGAGCAGACAGGCCGTATTCTTGAGGGTAGGCGCTATTCTGACGGCCTTCACCAGGCAATTGAGGCTAAAGAGTCGGTAAAAGTTGAGGCAGCAACACAGACTTTTGCAACAATCACCTTGCAAAACTACTTCAGAATGTATCATAAACTTGCCGGTATGACAGGTACTGCAGAGACTGAAGCAGGTGAATTTTGGTCGATATATAAGCTCGATGTTGTGGTTATACCCACAAACAGGCCTATTGTCAGAAAAGACATGGAAGACCTCATCTTTAAAACCAAAAGAGAGAAATACAATGCAGTAATTGACGAAATTGTTAACCTCACCAAGGCAGGAAGACCTGTTTTGGTTGGTACCACATCGGTAGAGGTTTCTGAACTTTTGAGCAGGATGTTAAAACTCAGGGGAATTAAACATAATGTTCTTAATGCCAAACAGCATGCCAAAGAGGCAGAGGTTGTTGCTGAGGCGGGTATTGCCGGAGCTGTAACGATAGCAACCAACATGGCCGGTAGAGGTACTGACATTAAACTTCGTGAAGGAGTTCGAGAGTCAGGTGGTCTGGCTATTATTGGTACCGAAAGACACGACTCCCGAAGGGTAGACCGTCAGTTAAGAGGAAGGGCAGGAAGGCAGGGAGACCCCGGTTCTTCAAGTTTCTTTGTCTCTCTCGAAGACGACTTGATGAGACTTTTTGGATCGGAGAGAATAGCAGGCCTGGTAGATAAAATGGGAATGAAAGAGGGAGAGGTTTTGCAACATTCGATGTTATCTAAGTCTATTGAGAGAGCTCAGAGAAAGGTGGAGGAGAATAATTTCGGCATCCGTAAGAGACTTCTCGAGTATGACGATGTTATGAATTCTCAGAGAGAGGTTATTTATACCCGCCGAAGAAATGCCCTTTACGGAGAGAGAATAGATGTGGATATCCGTAACATGATGGTTGACTTCAGTGAATCTATTGTGCAGGGTAATCACGGATCTGCCACATTCGAAGAGTTTTCTTATGAGACCATTAGGCAGTTGTCGATAGAGCCTGGAATGGATAGTTCATTTTATGAGAATGAAAGTTCTGAGTCGGTATCAGAAAAATTGATGGATAATATCCAGAATGTGTACAACAGAAGAGTTGAGAAAATGGTTTCTCAATCGTGGCCGATTATAAGGCAAGTTTATGAGACACAGAGTGCTACATACGATAATATTGCTATTCCTGTAAGTGATGGGTCTAAGGTAATGCAGGTGGTTGTAAATCTTAAAAAATCGTATGATACAGAGGGAAAAGAGATAGCAAGAGCTTTAAGTAAGGGTATTACTTTGTCTATGATTGATGAGTATTGGAAAGAACACTTGCGTGAAATGGACGATCTTAAGCAATCTGTACAGAATGCAACATACGAGCAGAAAGATCCTTTGCTTATATACAAATTCGAGAGTTTCCAACTTTTTCAGACTATGCTCGAGAAAGTGAATAAAGATGTCCTTGGATTTTTATTAAAAGCTCATATCCCTTTGAGAGATTCTCAAAAAGATCCTATTACTCTAAGACAAGAGCAGAGGAGAAAAACAGATTTATCTAATATGCAAACCTCCCGTTCGGACCTTGTTACATCGTCGGGCGAACCGAAGTCACAGGCACCGGTGCATGTTGAGAAAAAAGTGGGAAGAAACGAACCTTGTCCATGTGGCAGTGGTAAGAAATTTAAAAATTGTCACGGGGCTGTTAGTTAATTTATTAATTTTACTGATTATGTTTGATATTATAATAATTGGGTCTGGTCCCGGAGGCTATGTTGCAGCTATCAGGGCCTCACAGCTGGGAATGAATACAGCTGTTGTAGAGATGGCAGAACCCGGCGGGGTTTGTCTGAACTGGGGTTGTATTCCGACAAAAGCACTATTAAAGAGTGTACAGGCTATGCATTATGCCAAAAATGCAAAGGAGTATGGTTTTAACTGTAACGAAGGGGTAACTTTCAATATTAAGGATATTGTAGATCGCAGCAGAAATGTCTCTGCGGGTATGAGTAAGGGAATTGAGTATCTATTCAAAAAAAACAAGATAACAGTAATCAATGGATTTGGGAAAATTACCGGAGCTACAAAAGTTCAGGTAACTGACGGTAACGGAGAAATATCTGTTTACGAAACTAAGAATATAATTATTGCTACTGGAGCAAAGGCCAACTCTCTTCCATTTGCACCGATAGATGGAGATAAAATTATCTCGTATCGTCAGGCTTTAGTGCCTGAAGCTATTCCCAAGTCACTTGCTGTTATCGGATCTGGTGCAATCGGAAGTGAATTTGCTTATTTTTACAGTTCACTGGGGTCAGAAGTAACTTTAATTGAGTTTCTGCCTTCTGTTGTTCCTCTTGAAGACGATGATGTCTCAGCTCAGTTGAGCCGTTCTTTCAGAAAGATGGGAATAAAAGTTATGACCTCTGCAAAGGTGACCAACTCAAGAATTAACAGTGATAGTGTCACCCTTTATATTGAAACAAAGAAAGGAGAAGAGGTTCTTGAGGTAGAAAAAGTTTTGTCGGCTGTAGGGGTTAGTCCAAATATTACTGACATAGGACTCGAAGAGGCAGGTGTAACTACAGAAAAAGGAAAAATTGCTGTGGATAGTTTTTATGCAACCAATATTAAAGGTATTTATGCTATAGGTGATGTGATTAATACTCCTGCTCTGGCTCATGTGGCGTCAGCCGAAGCTATCTGCTGTGTTGAAAAGATCTGCGGAGTAGAGAGAGAGCCAATTGACTACGATAACATCCCAGCCTGTACATACACCTCTCCTGAGATTGCTTCCGTTGGAAAAAGAGAGAAAGAGCTTAAAGATAACGGAGTGGCCTACAAAGTGGGAAAATTCCCGTTCACTGCTTCAGGAAAGGCCTCAGCTGCCGGTGAGAGAGATGGTTTTGTGAAGTTGTTGATTGATGCCGAAACCGATAAAATTCTGGGAGCTCATTTAATTGGAGCTAATGTTACCGAAATGCTCTCCGGGATAGTAGTTGCCAGAAAACTTGGAGCTACTGCCAGAGACTATATAAATTCAATTCATCCCCACCCCACAATGAGCGAGGCAATTATGGAAGCCGCCGCCGCATCTCACGGTGAAGTTATTCATATTTAAACTTATTATTATGTCAAAAAATGATATTTCAAGTCAGGTTAATGAGGTTAACAGAATATCTTCGGGATCGGAGTATCATGGAACGCTAAACTCTAATTCTGATATAAGAATTGATGGCCACTTTGAAGGGAAGCTTACAACAACCGGCAGGTTGGTTGTGGGAGAGTCTGCCCGGTTCATGGGTGAAGCAATAGCAAAGAGTTGCGATGTGTGGGGTGATCTGGATGGCAAGGTATTGGTAAGAGAGGTATTCGGGCTGCGAAAAAGCGGAGTTTTTAAGGGTAAAATAGCTTGCAGCAAAATTTTTATAGAGGAGGGTGGTGTTTTTAGTGGTTCATGCAAAATGATAAGTGAACAGGAATTTGAAGAGAACCTGCTTATCCAAAACCAATAGAGACCGCATTATGCGGTCTCTATCTTTTATGTATTACTAGAGAAATCTATTTAGAGATTATTGAAACACAAGTGTTGGCGTTTCCTATGTCAATTCCTATACATGATGTCTTTTCAGAATTCTCTTCTTCAGGATTAAAGACCTTGTCTTTTCCTGTAATTTCAATAGATAGTTTAGAGTAAATTGAATACCCCATCGATGCGCATTTTTCAGGATTTTCAAAAACTGTTACACTAAGAAGATCACTAAATTCATTATGGAAAAGGTTAGTAAGATCTTTGTGGTGGGCACCCCCTCCTGCCAAAACAATTTTCGGGCATGATTCGAAATCAGCATCAGATATATAACGTCTGATAGCCGGAGAGATAACATTGTTATAGTACATCTCAAGTGCTATCTTTTTTTCTTCGTGAAAATCTTTCCTCTTGCGGTTAACGAACATAAATCCTTTAGTGAAAAGATGATCGACCTGATGTTCTGTTCTTAATTGCAGATATGTGTGCTTATTAAGTTCCTGAGTAAAGAGATTAATTGCATAGCTGATGCCGTGTGTGCTGAAAAGGGTACGGGCAGAGAGACCTTCCGGAGTACTAAGTGCTCCTTCGCAGGTTCCGTAACCTAAACTTATAAGGATGTAGTTGCCTTCTTCAGGATTTTCGCCCTTTCTGACTGCTGTATCACAGCCTACCAGTTCAGGGATAATATTAACTGCATGTACAGATATAACCCTATGCTCAGATTTTTGAGAGCCGTCTTCATCTGCTTTTGAATATGTAACAATTTTCTCTTCTTTGAAATATTCTGAAGCAGCATCTTTGTTAAACTGGAAAGTGGCGTAAGGGAATCCCGTTGTCAGGACAATCTTTGGCAGTTTACCGTTTTTGTTTTCACTTTGTAATACGCTATTAGCCAAAAGCAGAGCAGATTGGGTAATAATTTTATAATCTTCGTCTTCAGGTGAGGGATTTATAGTTTTATGAGGAGATACTCCCTCGTTAAGGGCCTGAAGGCCAACTAAATAATCTGATCCTTCGTATTTTAACTTTGAAAAACCCAGGATGGGATCGTTGGCAGAAGCAAAATCCCGGAGTGTAGATTCATAAACGCTGGGAAATGAGTAAGTTTTAATCATATTGTAGTAGTTTTCGCGAAATTACAAAAAAATATAATATTAGAACAATTTATAATAG
>CAYGGD010000024.1:0-21494 GCA_964349315.1 uncultured Muribaculaceae bacterium | reverse complement strand
ATTTTGTAAGGATGAAGATAGAACTGCTGTTAACCGGAAAAACAGAACAGGGATACCTGAAAGAGGGCATCGCTCTTTACGAAGAGCGTCTCAGACACTATTGCGGCTTTGTTCGCAAAGAGTTACCTGACAAAAAATCGAAGGAGCTGGAAGGGGATGCAATTATTAAAAATATAAAAGAGTCGGACTATGTCATTCTTCTCGACGAAAAAGGCAAAGCTTTTTCTTCGGTTCAATTTGCGCAAACCATAGAAAATATGGGTGTAAGAGCGGTAAAAAAGATTATTTTTGTTGTGGGGGGAGCTTATGGTTTTTCAGATTCCGTTTACAAAAGGGCCAACGATATTCTTTCACTGTCGCCGATGACCTTCTCTCACCAGATGGTAAGGCTTATCTTTACCGAACAGCTGTACCGGGCATTTACAATAATTAGGGGCGAACCATATCATCATAAATGAAAAGGAGAATTAAAAAAACGCTATACTACATAAATAACAATCGCACCTCTTTCCTTTGGGCGATTGCCTTTATCCTTACAGTAGTATCTTATCTCGAACTCTCTCCGGTAGGGTCTCTGGACAGAGAGGTATCGCGATTTGAGAGTCAGATACATCGCCGTCAAACAATACTCGAAGAGTATGCTGTGGAGGTACTAAACTCTCCTGATACTGCCTTTATCCGTTTCGATCAGTTCCCATCTGATATGGTAATCTACAGGTATTTTAACGATACTCTCCAATCTTGGATCAACCAGCTCCCTATCGCAAACGACGATATAGACTACTTTCCTTTTGCATACAGGATGAACCATCTTGGCAGCAGGGTAGTAACAAACACTCCGCTGGCCTATCTGGGAATGGTGGAGCAGTATGTCAGTCTCGGATCGGCATGGTACATCGTAAATGTTTATGTAAGACATAATCAGACAATTGTTGCAGCCTTGATGGTGCAAACAGATTATCCTACAGAGAATTCTGTGCTTACCAACAGAGTAAACCCCAACCTCTCCTTAAGAAAACAATTTTCAATTGTTCCGGTTACATTTGACGAATCGTACATAGTTATAGGAAAAAACGGAGGAGTTCTCTTTTCTGTTCTTAAAAACCTTCCGGGAAAGGCGGGTGAATCGGGGTTGATGTTAAGATGGATTGCCATTTTATTTGTTGTTTTTGCGCTCTTTTCAAACCTCTCCCGATACAGGGGAATAAGGGAATTTTTCTTGCTTTTGGCAGGGTTAATCGTAGTCCGTTTTGTAGCTATCTACCAATCTCAGGACTTGCACGGAGAATTTGAGATTTTTTCTCCCAATCTTTATGCGGACTACGGACTTTTTAGCTCTTTGGGAGATCTGCTGATCAATAACAGTCTTATATTTCTTATTATTCTCTCGCTCTTTTTAATCCGGAGAACCCTTGCAGTTTTCATTCTCAAGGCCTCTCCCCCTATTAAACGCTCTCTTTTCTTTCTTTTCCTTTTAATTCCGCTTGCCCTTATTCCATATATTCACTACTCATTTTTCTCAATAATAAAGAACTCCAACATTGTTATGGAGCCATTTAGGATAGATGAAATATCGAAATACACACTCCTTGTCTATCTTAGTTTCAGCACTCTCTTTTTGGCTCTCCTCTTTTCTCTGCAGCTGCTGCGCCCTTTTATCAGTAAGGACAGAAGGCTCTCGTTTTTTCGCAGGAGAGCGCTTTTTGCATTTATATCAGTTATTTCTCTGTACACCCTCTCTACAGTGAGTACTTTCGGATATCAGAAAGAGGTAAACCGGAACAGGGTGTGGACAACAAAAATGTCCGTTGAGCGCGACTTAAATATGGAGTTACAGCTAAGGAGTTTTGAGCTTTTTATAGAGAACGACCCTATTATCGCTTTGTGGATAAGGATAGACCAAAGTATGGAAATTTTAACCAGCCGTTTAACTGAGGCCTATTTCTGGAGTCTGCTTCAGAAGTATGATATGCGTCTAACTGTTTGTGACGGAAACACCATGCTTGTAACGGATATTTCGAATCAAGATGCACCCACCGAACATTGCCACAGCTTTTACGAAACTGAAATAGCAAGGTACGGAATGCAGCTGGGAGAGAGATCAAGGTTCTATTTCATGAACAACTACAACGGACGGATAAGTTACCTGGGGGTATTCCCGTACCACAGCTTTGGAAAGGATGTACGGCTCTATATCGAACTCGACAGTAAATTTCTCAGAGAGTCAATCGGGTACCCTGACCTCTTAATTGATCATACAAAAATTGACTCATACAACATACCTTCGGGATACTCCTACGGTAAGTACTTAAACGAAAGACTTGTATCCTACGGAGGTAACTTCAATTATCCCATTTACAACCAGAAAGAGTACAAAACGGGTTATCAGACAGAGCGTTCTGAGGGTTATATACATTTTATACATAAAATTACCGACGAGAACCTTATTGTTATGTCAAGGCCCGAAAGGTCTGTTTTTCCTTATCTTGTTTCCTTCTCGTACCTAATGCTCTTTTATTCACTGATTATTTTGGGAATACTACAAATAAGGCAAATAAGCTTTCTCTTTAATATTCCTAAAAATTCATTCCGATGGAAAATAACAGTGCTTATTATTTCGTCGCTTGTTTTTGCCCTTTTGGCTATGGGTGCCGGAAGTATTTGGTTTTCTGTAAGGTATTTTGGTGAAAGCACCAAGGCCCAAATGGAAGAGAAGATGAATTCTGCCCACAGCACACTCTCATATCACAGTAAATTTGCCCAGAAATATAATGATCCCAATTTTAATAATCTGCGCCTTTTAGAGACTATGAATCGTATTTCCAACACGGCTCAGATAGATATAAACGTTTACAGATCAGACGGTTTGCTGTTAAGAACTACCCGTTCCGAAATTTTCGACCGTTTTTTACTGGGTACTCGAATGAATCATCTTGCCTATCAGGAAATTGTCTATAACAACAAAAAACAGTATGTACATCGCGAAACAATAGGCGACCTTACATACTACTCTCTCTATTCCCCGCTTTTTAATGTAGACGGTAAACTTATTGCCATTGTCAATATTCCATACTTTTCGCGCCAGAGCAATTTCAGAAAGGATGCCTCATCAATTATAGCGGCGATTATCAACATATATCTTCTGCTGCTGATAGCGGCCCTCTTTGGAGGGGTTGCGCTGGCAAACTCAATTGCGAGGCCTCTTGCCGAAATCAGCCGGAAAATGCAGCTTCTGGACATCTCCCAGCAGCCGGAGCATATCGACTACAACAACAAGGACGAGCTGGGTATTCTTGTGGCCGCCTACAATAAAATGGTAGATGATGTTAACGAAAGCACCAGACGGTTGGCACAGGGAGAGCGGGAGCAGGCATGGCGGGAGATGGCGCGGCAGATAGCCCACGAAATAAAAAACCCTCTTACCCCAATGCGGTTAAGTATTCAGCATATGGTACGGCTTAAAGATCAGGGTGTGAAAGATTGGGCAAAACGATTTGATGCTTTGGCAAACTCGCTTATAGAGCAGATAGATATTTTATCGGAGGCGGCAGGAGAGTTTTCGAGCTTCTCACGCTTCTACTCCGAAGAGCGTACTCGGTTCGACTTAAACTCCCTGATAAAAGAGCAGTTAATACTATTTAATACACACGACCACATATCTATAACCTTTGAGAGTAAAGTAACCGATGCATTTGTGCTTGCCCGTAAGACACAGCTTACCAGGGTTTTTGTAAATCTCTTTTCTAATGCTGTTCAGGCAGTAGAAAACCAGAATAGTGGCAGAATACTGATAACGGTAGAGAGGGGGGATAAAAACTATATTGTATCGGTTCACGACGATGGTAAGGGAGTTCCGGAGAGTCTGACCCATCGTCTGTTTAAACCAAACTTCACCACAAAAAGCGGAGGAACCGGGCTCGGGCTTGCTATATGTCGCAGTATAATGGAGCAGAGTCAGGGAGCCATCGGCTACAGGCAATCGGAACTTTTGGGCGGAGCTTGTTTCAGCGTTATGATAGCCTACAGTGAGCCTTAACCGGCTACTTTTGCCTTATAAATATTTGCATCGGAACCCCGCTAAACTCGAACTTCTCACGAAGCCTGTTTTCCAGAAATCTTTTGTAATCTTCTCTTACATACTGGGGCAGATTACAGAAAAAAGCAAAGGATGGAGCCGGGGTCGGCAGTTGAGTTACATATTTTATTTTTACATACTTACCTTTAACCGAAGGGGGAGGGGTATGTTCAATTTCAGGCAACATTGCCTCATTCAGTTTTGAGGTTGGTATTCTACGGGCTCTGTTGACATATACCTGTGCAGCCTGATTCAGTACATCCATAATTCTCTGTTTGTTAATAACAGAGGTGAAAACCAAAGGGATATCGTTAAAGGGAGCAATTCTGTCCATTATCACCTTTGTAAACTCTTTCATAGTGTTGGTGCCTTTGTTTTCTATGGCATCCCACTTGTTTACCACAATAACGCACCCTTTACGGTTGCGGATAATAAGGTTGAAAATAGAGAGATCCTGCTGCTCTACTCCGAGCGTGGCATCAATCATAAGGATACAGACATCGGAGTACTCAATAGCCCTTACAGAGCGCATAACAGAATAAAACTCGAGATCTTCCTTTACTCTGTTTTTTCTTCTTAGCCCTGCAGTATCGACAAGCATAAATTCGTGCCCGAACTTATTATAATGACAAGATATAGAGTCTCTTGTAGTGCCTGCTACCGGAGTAACTATGTTTCTTTCCTCTCCCAGAAGGGCATTTGTCAAAGAAGATTTTCCTACATTGGGTTTACCAACAATAGCTATATGAGGAATTCTTCTCTCCTCTTTTTGAATTTGCTCAGGAGGCAGTAGCTCTATAACCTTATCTAAAAGATCGCCTGTGCCGCTGCCGCTTGCCGAAGATATTGCCCAGGGATCGCCCAGACCCAATGCATGAAACTGATGTATATCAAACATCCTGTCACCGGTATCGACTTTGTTTGCAATAACGATAACAGGTTTTTTCGATTTCCTTAAAATTGAGGCAATAATAGAGTCGTAGTCTGTAATACCGGAAAAGACATCACACATAAACAAGATTACCTCGCTCTCTTCAATTGCAAGCAATACCTGTTTCCGGATCTCCTCTTCAAATACATCTTCTGAATTAACCGCATACCCACCGGTATCGATAACCGAAAACTCTCGTCCGTTCCATTCGCACCTGCCGTAATGGCGATCGCGCGTAACACCGGCAATTTCATCAACAATTGCCTGCCTCATTCCCACAAGGCGGTTAAAAAGGGTGGATTTGCCCACATTAGGGCGCCCCACTATAGCTACTATACTCATAATGGGGGCAAAGATAATACAAAATAATTAAGAGCAGGAGCAGGAGTTACATCCCCCCCCTTTTTTCCAAAGAATCTTCTCCTGCGACTTTGCACAGGAGAGCCCTCTTTTTTTAAACTCACTATTTTGTCCGATTTCAGTAGCCGGAAAATCTTTGTTCTTGCGAAATACAATATTGAAAGACAAAAGGAGCACACAAAGAGCAACAAGAGCAACAGTTATAATAAAAAGTGTCATTACTAAAAGCATTTAAAACATTTACCGGAAGGCAAAAGAGGATGGTTTCCAAGCTGTAGTTGAGGAGGAAGCTGATATGCTTTAAAGGCCGATATTTCCATCAGTTTAACCACCCTGTTTACCAGAACTCTGTCGAATCCCTCTTCTATAAGCGAGTCGGGACTTTTGCCCTCTTCTGTTAGTGAATGCAAAACCGGGTCCAGAATTTTATACTCAGGAATAGTGTCACTGTCTTTCTGGTTGTCTCTAAGCTCTGCCGAAGGCTCTTTTGTTAAAGTAGAGTCGGGAATAACCGGCTTTATTGTATTGATGTACCGGGCAAGGGCGTAAATCTGAAGCTTGTATAAATCGGCAATTACCATTAGTGCGCCGCAGAGGTCGCCGTACAGAGTGCCGTAACCCATGGCAAGTTCGCTTTTATTGGAGGTGTTAAGCAGTAAAGCTCCTGTATTATTGGAGTATGCCATAAGAATATTGGCTCTGATTCTTGCCTGTAAGTTTTCCATAGTTATCTCCTTAATTTCGCCGCAAAAGAGATCTTCAAGCTCTTTTGTGTAACGGTGAAGAATTGTTTCTATTGGAATAATGCTGTGTTCAATGTCAAGATTTCCAGCAAGTTCAACAGCATCAGTAACGGAGTGCAGAGTAGAAAAGGGAGATGGCATAAGTATAGCGTGTACATTCTCTTTTCCAAGTGCCTCCACTGCAAGAGCAGCAACAACTGCCGAGTCTATACCTCCGGAAAGACCCACCACCGCTTTCTCTTTGCAGTTTTCTCTGAAAAAAGAGGCAATTCCGTTAACTAGCCTGGCGTATGTAATATCGGGCTTAATTTCGAACATGATTAAAATATAAAGCTGGTACTGATAGATTGGTAATTGTGAACTTTATTGATTACATCCGCAAATATTTCGGCAACTGAGAGAATTTTAATTTTATCACTGTTTTTATCAGGGGAGGGTTTAATTGGGATGGTATCTGAAATAATTACCTCTTTCAGCTGGGAGGCTTCAATTCTTTCGAAGGCAGGACCCGACAGTACAGCATGAGTTGCAAGAGCCCTTACACTCAGAGCCCCTTTTCCCATAAGCATATCTGCTGCTTTGGTAATGGTGCCGGCAGTGTCGATCATGTCATCAATGATTACTATATTTCTCCCCTCCACATCTCCGATTGCCGTCATTGAGCCTACAACATTTGCTTTTTCTCTCGATTTATGACAAATAATAAGAGGACACCCCATTATGCGGGAGTAGGCATTTGCCCTTTTTGCCCCACCCATATCCGGAGCAGCAATGGATAAATTATCCAGTTTGAGGTCTCTTAGATAAGGAAGAAATATTGAGCTGGCGTATATGTGGTCTACCGGAAAATCGAAAAAACCCTGAATTTGGTCGGCATGTAAATCTGCTGTCATAACCCTGTCGCATCCGGCGGCTTCAAGTAAATTGGCAACCATTTTAGCCCCGATTGGTACACGAGGACGGTCTTTTCTGTCCTGGCGGGCCCATCCGAAATATGGAATAACGGCTATCACCTTGTATGCCGAAGCCCTCCGTGCTGCATCAATCATGAGCAGAAGCTCAAAAATGTTGTCTACAGGAGGGATTGTAGATTGTACAATGAACACAGTTGCTCCCCTAACGCTCTCTTCAAATGCCGGTTGAAACTCTCCGTCACTGAATACAGTAACTGTAGATTTTCCGATTTCAAGATTAAGGGCAACAGCTATTTTCTCTGCAAGATAACGAGAACTTCTGCAGGAAAAAATCTTTATCTTGTGTTGATGGTCCATAAATTTATGGTTTTATTTTTTTAATAAGCGAGTCAATATAGCTGAGTAGTTCAGCCCTGCCGTGGCCTGTTTCGGCAGAGGTGACAAACACAGGAGGAAGCTCCTCCCAGTATTCTCCCAAAATTTGGTTGTTTTTTTCGACTTGAACGGCAAGAGTATTTACCCCCAGTTTATCGCATTTTGTATAGACAATGGAAAAGGGGACTCCCGCTTCTCCCAGGGTATTGATAAAAGCAAGATCGATTCTTTGGATATCGTGTCTGGAGTCGAGAAGCACGAATAAATTTACAAGATCGGCCGAGCCGTTGATGTAGTGTTTAATCATATCGGCGAGCTTCACTCTTTCGCTTTTGGAAATTTTTGCATATCCGTAACCAGGAAGATCGACAAGATACCACGACTCATTTATCATAAAGTGGTTGATGAGTCTTGTTTTGCCCGGCTTGGAAGAGGTGTGGGCCAGCTTTCCCGCACTGCAGAGCATATTAATAAGAGATGATTTGCCTACATTAGAACGCCCTATAAAAGCAAGCTCCGGCAATCTTTTGGCGGGCCTGTCAGTTAGCTTTTTACTGCTTCCCGAGAATATGGCTTGAGATATTTTCATAGAGGTGAATAGTGTCACAAAGGTACAATTTAATTGCGTATATTTGTACTATTAGCAATAAAAACGGTAAAAATGTCGGACAGAGTGATATTGGGGCTGAGAGAGCTTCAGGAGAAAATAAAAGAGAAAATAGAAAAATCACTTCCCGGCAAATACTGGATTAGGGCAGAGACAGGAGAGGTAAAGCACCATTCAGCAGGTCATTGTTATATAGACCTTATTGAAAAAGAGAGTTCAGGGGGAGTCACAGCTAAAATTCAGGCAGTAATATGGAGCTCTGCCTTTCGGGTAATCAAGCCCTACTTTGTTACCACTACAGGGCAAGAGCTTAAAAGAGGACTCTCAATTCTTGTGTATGCTGCAGTTCAGTATTCGCCACTTTACGGACTCTCTTTGGTGATAACCGATATAGATCCCTCATTTACAATAGGAGAGCAGGAGCTTAAGAGGCAAAAAACCATAATGCAGCTTAAAGAAGAGGGGATGATGGAAATCAACACAACACTGCCGCTACCCCCTCTGCCCCGTAAAATTGCGGTTATCTCATCGGAGAGTGCGGCCGGATACCGCGATTTTATTAAGCATCTGAGAGAAAATGCTTACGGTTTTAAATTCGATATAACCCTTTTTTCTGCCCCTATGCAAGGAGAGGCAGCGCCCGGGGGAATAATTGAGGCAATGGAGCAGGTCTCTTTAAGTACTCCTTCATTCGACCTTCTTTTTATAATCAGGGGAGGGGGGGCTGCTCAGGATCTGGTCTCTTTTGACGACTACCTTTTGGCCGTAAATATTGCCCAATTTCCAATTCCTGTTATTACCGGAATAGGTCACGACCACGACTTTCACATTGCCGATATGGTTGCTCACACATCTCTCAAAACACCCACTGCGGCAGCAGCATTTTTAATAGATATTTTTATAGCAGAAGAGCAGCAGCTCATTTTTTTATCGAGGCGTATTTCACTATCTTTACACGGAAGGGCTCAGGCAGAACTCTCCCGTTTGCAGAGGTATCGCGATAAAATATCCTCTGCCGTTAAGCAGAGAGTAACAGAGCAGGAGCACTTTCTGGAGCTTGTAAACAAGAGAATTGAGGCCGCAAACCCCATCTCTGTGTTAGAGAGAGGTTTTGCACTTGCTTCAAGAAACGGAAAAAAAATAACAAGCGTGAAAGAGGTTAGTGCCGGGGATTCTCTGTTGCTTATTTTAAAGGATGGAGTTCTGGATTGTAACATTAATGCAATAAAAAATGAAAAAAGAGGATAAACTTACATACAAAGAGGCACTTGAACAGTTAGAGCTTCTGGTGCAAAAGATTGAGAGCCCCGAAACCCCTCTTGAGGATATTTCGGACGAGGTTAAAAAAGCCCTCGAACTTGTCAGGTATTGCAGAGAGCTTATAAGAGGTTATCAGCAGGAGAGTGCTTCGCTTATAGAGCAGAACGATTAGTTTATGGAAGAGCTTAAACTGTGGCAAAACGATCCGTGGCTTGAGCCGTGGAAAAAGAGCATTAGAGAGGTATTCGCCAAAACCACCATAAAGCAGCTGGAAATTGCCGGTTATGGAAAAACGCTCTCCTCAGCTGTCAATTCGCATCTGTTTTACGGTGTATCCTGTGACAACTCCGGAAATCTTATTTTCAGAGAGTGGGCACCTAACTCAACAGAGCTTTACCTTATCGGTGAAGTTAACTCCTGGAAAAAAGATAAGAGATTTAAATTCACAGATATCGGAAGTGGTAACCGCGAGCTGGTTGTGCCCCAAAATCTAATGCCGCACGGTTCTCTTTATAAATGGCTTATGTGTTGGGATGGTGGATCGGGAGAGCGAATCCCTGCCTATGCAACCCGGGTTGTTCAGGATAGTGACACAAAGCTCTTTTCTGCACAGATTTGGAGCCCTGAGCCCTATAAATGGAAGCATCCAGCCCCATCAAAAAAAGATAATCCGCTTATTTATGAAGCTCATATAGGGATGAGTTCGTCTGAGGAGGAGGTTGCCGGGTTCGACCACTTTCGTAAGGATGTTCTACCCCGAATAGCAGCCCTCGGATACAACACCATTCAGCTGATGGCTGTTCAAGAGCACCCCTATTACGGCTCTTTCGGATACCAGGTTTCCGGATTTTACGCTGTCAGCTCTCGTTTCGGTACTCCGGAACAGCTGAAAAATCTTATTGACGAAGCTCACTCACTAAACATTGCAGTTATAATGGATATTGTCCATTCACACTCTGTAGACAATGTTCTGGAGGGGCTCTCGATGTTTGACGGAAGGGATGACCTCTATTTTCACGCCGGAGAGAGAGGCCGTCATCCTGCGTGGACCTCGAGATGTTTCGATTACGGAAAAGACGAGGTTATACACTTTTTGTTATCGAACTGTAAGTACTGGCTTCAGGAGTATAATCTGGACGGATTCAGGTTCGACGGTGTTACCAGTATGATTTACCACGATCACGGTCTGGAGCGCAATTTTACAGACTACTCCAACTATTTTGACGGTAATCAGGATATTGACGCCCTGGTATATCTCTCTCTGGCAAATATTCTCATTAAAGAAATTAATACTAATGCAATTTCCATTGCAGAGGAGATGAGCGGATATCCGGGTCTTGCAGCTCCGTACCATTACGGAGGTATAGGTTTCGATTTCAGGATGAGTATGGGGGTTCCTGATCAGTGGATTAAGTGGATAAAAGAGAGAAGGGACGAAGATTGGAATGTATCTGAAATGTACCACGAACTTACCTCTAAAAGGTCAGACGAAAAAACCATAAGTTATGCAGAGTGCCACGATCAGGCTATGGTGGGCGATAAAACTATAATCTTCCGTTTGATGGACAGTGAAATGTACACCGGAATGGCCAAGGATATCCCCTCCTTAACAACCGACAGGGCAATAGCGCTTCATAAAATGATAAGACTTGTTACCCTGTCTACTGCAGGCAACGGCTATCTCAATTTTATGGGCAACGAATTCGGCCATCCGGAATGGATAGATTTTCCGAGAGAGGGCAATGGTTGGTCGTTTAAATATGCTCGTCGTCAATGGGAACTTGCCGATAATGAGTTATTGAGGTATAATGATCTGCTTAAATTTGACAAAGCAATGATAAGTTTTGCTGCGGCTTCGGATATTTTAAGCGAATCGCCTCAGCCTCTGTATATGCACAACGAAAGACAAATTATGATTTTTTCCCGAGGAGCATATATATTTGCATTTAATTTCAGTCCCCTGATCTCTTACGAAAACTTCAGCTTTTACGCACCCCGCGGCGAGTACCGTCTTGTGCTTGATACCGACTCTGCAGAGTTTGGAGGATTTGGGCGTAACAGCTCAGAAATCAATCACATAACCCTTTTCAATGAAGGTGGTCACAAACTATTTATTTACCTGCCCTGCAGATGTGGAATTGTCCTGAAAAAATATTAACTTGCAAAGTATAATACCAAAAAAATGGCTTATCTCGAATTCAATAAAAAAGAACTTGTAAATCTGGAATACTCCCTCAAAAGGGAGTATCTCTCTACAAACCATGCAGGAGGTTACCTCAATACAACCATTTCGGGGTGTAATACCCGTAAATATCACGGGTTGCTGGTTCTTCCGATAGACAATTTCGGAGGTGAGAGACATGTATTACTATCGTCGCTTGACGAAACTCTTATCCAACACGGCAAGGAGTTTAATCTGGGCATACACTGCTATGGCGAGGTTTACGAACCAAGAGGCCATAAATACATTGTGAATCTGGAAGTAGATAAAGTAGTGGCAGTAACCTATGCTGTAGGAGGGATGGTGTTAAGAAAAGTTATGATGCTATGTAACAGTGAAGACCAAATGTTTGTATCGTATACTCTTCTGGAGGCAAAATCGCCCACTACCCTCAGGTTAAAGCCATACCTTGCTTTCCGTAACATACATGCTCTCTCCAAAGCCAATACAGATGCAAACACCCGACACAACAAAATCAAAAAAGGTGTAAGCTACAAACTATACAACGGCTATCCCGATCTTAACCTGCAGCTGAATGTGAACAGCGAATTTATCTCGTGTCCAGACTGGTATTACAATATCGAGTACAAAGAGGAGAGCCGTCGTATGTATGAATCGAGAGAAGATCTTTTTGTCCCCGGCTTTTTCGAACTCCCTATAAAAAAGGGGCAGACAATCCTTTTTTCGGCATCTGTAAAAGAGGAGGATCCGTCCGGCTTTAAAACCAAGTTTGCTCGTAATATGGCAGCAAAAGATCATAGGAACAGCTTTTTAAGTTGTCTTAAAATTTCTGCCGACCAGTTTATCACAAGACGAGGGGGCGAGTGCCGTATTTATGCAGGATATCCCTGGCTTACACATAATTTAAGAGATACTCTATTGTCACTGCCAGGGCTTACTTTGTACGACAACAAGGATATTAAAAGCTATAAAGATGCAATTACCACTCTGGTAAAAGAGAATAACGACTGTTTCGGACAAAGGTACCACCAGGCCGATACTCCTCTCTGGCTTTTCTGGACACTTCAGCAATATGTTCTGGCTACCGGCGATTATACTTACATTAAAAAGAACCTCTATAAATTTTTAAAAGAGATTCTCTACTCCTATAAAAACGGCATAAGACAAAATATTATTATGCACGAAAACGGGCTTTTATGGGCAGAAGAGCGGGGATATGCGCTAACCTGGATGGATGCTTACGCCTTTGGTGAGCCGATTACCGAAAGATCGGGCTACCAGGTAGAGGTTAATGCCCTCTGGTATAATGCTATATGTTTTGCCATCGAGCTTGCCACTGCTCCTGCTGAGAGTGATTTTGCAATGGAGTTTACAGATTTAAAACATAAAATTGAGAAGAATTTTAAAAAAGCATTTAAAATTGAAGATAAAGACCATCTGGCAGATTACGTAGGACCCGAAGGGCAGAATAAATTTGTGAGGCCAAACCAACTGTTTGTCTGCTCACTTGAATACTCACCACTTACCGAAGAGGAGCAATCTGTTGTTCTTAAAATTGTAGAAAAAGAGCTTCTTACAATAAGGGGAATACGAACCCTTTCTCCCAAGAATCCTCTTTATAAAGGGGAGTACGACGGTGACCAGCTAAGCAGAGATATGGCCTACCACCAAGGGACAGCGAGAATCTGGCTTTTGCAGCATTTTATCTATGCATCATTTAAACTTTACGGCACCGCCTTTTTGAACAAAGCAGAGAACCTTATTGCCTCCTTTGAAGAGGAGATATCACTCCACTGTATTGGTTCTCTGTCAGAAGTTTTCGACGGAGACCCTCCTCATCAGCCACACGGAGCAACATCTTATGCTGCCTCCGTTGCTGCTGTTCTTGCCTCTCTTAGTCTTATTCAAGAATATAAAAAAGAAAAAGTATGAAGGTATTGATGTTCGGGTGGGAGTTCCCCCCACATATTTCCGGAGGACTTGGCACTGCTTGCTACGGACTGACAAAAGGGCTGGTAAACAATGCGGCTGAGGTTCTTTTTGTTATGCCCTCGGCCAGCGGAGATGAGGACACATCTGCCATCAACATTGTAAACGCAAGCGATATTGAGGTGTCAGAAAGTTTGAGAAATGTAAGAACTTTTTTAGAAAAGGTTCAGTTTATGAGAATTGGATCGAATCTTATTCCCTATGTAAGCCCGCAGGAGTTTTCGGAAATGCTCTCAAGCCTGCAGGAGGGTCAGATTGAAGATTTTAAACTCAGCTTAGGTAAAAAATATACTTTTTCGGGTAAGTACGGAACCAACCTTATGGAAGAGGTAGCCCGCTATGCAATGGTAGCGGGGGAAATTGCGCTTCGCAATAGTTTTGATATAATTCATGCTCACGACTGGCTCACTTATCTTGCTGGAATTGCAGCCAAAAGAGTGAGTGGGAAGCCCTTGGTGGTTCATATGCATGCAACTGAGTTCGACAGAAGCGGCCAGAATATTAATACCCAGGTTTACGATATCGAAAAAATGGGAATGAAAGAGGCCGATATGGTAATAGCTGTAAGCCACCTTACCCGTAACATAATAATCAATAAATACGGCATTCACCCGGACAAGGTTGTTACCGTTCACAATGCTGTTGATTTTCAGGGATTTCAAGATATACAAGTAGAGAGGGGTGTTCCTGAAAAAATTGTCACTTTTCTGGGACGGATTACCTATCAGAAAGGTCCTGAATATTTTATCGAAGCTGCTGCCAAAGTGCTTAAAAAATACCCGAATGTCCGTTTTGTTATGGCCGGAAGCGGTGATTTGCTTAACAGATCTATCCGAAGGGTTGCCAAACTTGGAATAGCACATAAATTTCATTTTACCGGATTTTTAAAAGGGGCAGATGTAAAACAGATGTTTGCCTACTCTGATGTATATGTAATGCCCTCGGTATCAGAGCCATTTGGGATATCTCCTCTCGAAGCAATGAGAGCAAATGTTCCCACAATAATATCCAAGCAAAGCGGCGTTGCCGAAGTGCTTAAACACGCAATAAAAGTAGATTTCTGGGATATAGATGCTCTTGCAGACTCTATATACGCTCTTCTCTCATACCCTGCATTGTCTGCAATGGCAATAGAAAAGGGGCTTGAAGAGGTTAATTCTTTAAAATGGGATGCGGCAGCTCAAAGAGTTACCGAAATTTACTCCCGCTTACTTAATAAATGAAAACAATAACTTTATGGAAAAGTGTATATGCTTATATTTTCAGGTTCACCAGCCACACCGGCTGCGTCAGTACAGGTTTTTTGATATAGGAAAAGAGAGTCACTATTACGATGATTTTGCAAACAAAACAATACTCCGGAGAGTGGCCGACAGATGCTATCTGCCTGCTAATGCCCTGATGCTCGAGCTTATAAACCAGTACAAAGGCGGCTTTAAAGTAACCTATTCTATTTCGGGATCGGTGCTGGAGCAATTTGAAAAATATGCTCCCGAAGTTATAGCAAGTTTTCAGGAGCTTGCCAAAACCGGTTGTGTAGAGTTTCTTGCCGAAACTTATTCTCACACTCTCGCCTCTCTTATTTCGAATGATGAATTTAAAGAGCAGACGGAGCTTCATTCCAAAAAGATAAAAGAGCTTTTCGGAGTAAAACCAAAGGTTTTCAGAAACACAGAGCTTATTTATTCGGACGCTATAGGAGCCAAGGTTGCAGAGCTCGGCTACACTGCAATGCTGACAGAGGGGGCAAAGCATATCCTGGGATGGAAAAGCCCTAACTATTTATATACCAATGCCATTAATCCCAAGTTAAAATTATTGCTAAAGAACTTCACGCTAAGTGACGATATCGCCTTCAGATTCTCTGACAGAGGATGGAAAGAGTGGCCTCTTACATCCGATAAATTTGCTGCCTGGGTATCCGATATGCTGGTAAAAGACGACATAGTAAATCTTTTTATGGATTACGAAACTATAGGAGAGCACCAGAGTGCATCTACCGGGATTTTTGAATTTCTGAGATATTTTCCGCAAACCATTCTGAGTAACTCTTCTATTAAGTTTCTCACTCCATCTGAGATCTGTGAAGCCCATCAGCCGGTGGCTCCTCTTCATGTTCCCTTTCCTATATCCTGGGCAGACGAAGAGAGAGATACCAGCGCATGGCTAGGAAACGAACTTCAGAACGAGGCATTCAGTAAGCTATACTCAATAGAGAAAAAAGTAAAGAAAAGCAAGGATCCCGCCATAAAGGCAGACTTCAGACGGCTCCAGGAGAGCGACCATTTTTACTACATGTGCACTAAGTTTTTTTCAGACGGTGCTGTTCACAAGTACTTTAACCCCTACGATACCCCCTACGAGGCCTTCATTAACTACATGAATATTTTAAGCGATTTTATGCTCAGAACAGATGGAACAGTTATTGCAGCAGAGAGGGTTTCTAAATAAATACATTTAAGAACCAAATATGACAGAAAAAACAAGAGTAACCCCCGACTATCTATTTGAAGCAAGCTGGGAGGTTTGCAATAAAGTTGGTGGTATTCATACAGTTATTGCCACCAAGGCACTTAACTTGTCCCGAGAGCTAAAAGACAACCATATATTGATAGGTCCCGATGTCTGGAGAGATACCGAGCAGAATCCCGAATTCCTGGAAGAGCCCAACCTCTTGAGATCTTGGCGAATAAAAGCGGCCGAAGAGGGTCTCCGCATAAGAGTGGGAAGGTGGAATGTAGCAGGCACGCCGGTTGTTGTACTGGTCGACTTCAGCACATTTGTACCATCGAAAGATAAAATTTTTGCCTCTTTCTGGGAGCAGTATAAGCTCGACTCTTTGTCGGGTCAGTGGGACTATGTAGAGAGCTCTCTTTTTGGATATGCGGCAGGCAAGGTTATAGAGAGCTATGTTAAGTTTAACCTCTCCCCATCTGATAAAGTGGTTGCACAGTTTCACGAATGGATGACAGGTGCAGGCCTTTTGTATCTTAAAAGCTGTAATTTGCCGGTAGCAACTGTATTCACCACACATGCAACTGTCGTTGGGCGGTCTATTGCCGGAAACAATCAGCCCCTGTACGAGAGCGGTGCCAATTATTCAGCTGCCGATAAGGCAAGAGAATTTAATATTACCGCCAAACATTCCCTCGAAAAAACAGCCGCCCTGGAGGCCGATATTTTCACAACTGTATCGGATATTACAGCTGCTGAGTGCAGCCGTTTTCTGGGAAGAGATCCCGATATCGTAACACCTAACGGATTCGAAAACACCTTTACCCCCAAAGAGGGTGAATATAAAATATGCTCTAAAAGTGCAAGTGCAAAAATGGTTGCCGTTGCCTCGGCAATGTCAGGACAGAATATTTCTCCCGACGCCCTTATGGTTGGAATAAGCGGAAGGTATGAATATAAAAACAAAGGAATTGATATATTTCTCGATGCCCTTGCAACGGTAAATAACTCACCAGGCCTTCAGAGAGAAATTGTTGCCTGGATATTTGTTCCGGCAGGTCACAATGGCCCCGACAAACAACTGTTGTCAAAACTTGACGGAGGGGCACAGGAGTACACCACAAACACATCCCATCTGCTTTCTGAGCCGGACTACGACCCCGTTATTAACAGAATAAACCAGCTGCATCTCTTTAATAAACCATCGGACAAAGTAAAGGTGCTCTTTGTTCCTTCGTACCTAAACGGAAACGACGGAGTTTTTAATATGACCTATTATCAGCTCCTGTGTGGGCTCGATATTACACTATTTCCCTCGTACTACGAGCCGTGGGGATACACACCCCTTGAGAGCCTGGCCTTTGGAGTACCCACTCTAACCACCACCCTGGCAGGTTTCGGCCTTTGGGTAAAAGATCATCAAAAAGAGAGCTCTCCGGCAATTTTTGTAGTTGAACGAAACGACAACAATTACAATGAGGTTGTTCAGGAGTGTGCATCGGCAGTTGTTGCTATGACAAAGTTGTCGAAGCAAGAGAGAGATAGCATGAGAGAGAGTGCAAAAGAGCTGGCAGGAATAGCCTTATGGGATAATCATATAAATTATTACAAAAAGGCCTACGATATGGCAATAGCAAAAATTGCCGTAATTCCTCAGCCATTCTCCTACACTGCAGACGACAGAGACCACATTCACAATAAGCGAGATTTGTGCAATCGACCAGTATGGAATAAGATACTGGTAACAAAAAAGTTGCCGAAAAAATTGGAGCCGCTTGAGCTCCTTTCCAAAAATTTGTGGTGGTGCTGGAATCAGGAGGCATCAGAGCTTTTCGAATCTATTGACAAAGAGTTGTGGATAGAGTCGGAGGGCAACCCAATTGTCCTTCTCGATAAATTGTCGCTGAGAAAATACAACGAACTTGAATCGGACACTGCTTTTATGGAGAAACTCAACTCTGTATATTCTGCTTTTCAGCTGTATATGAGTGATAAAGGTAATGAAAAGGGAAGCTCGGTTGCCTATTTCAGTATGGAGTATGGTTTGGACAAGTCGCTGAAAATTTACTCCGGAGGTCTTGGCGTTTTAGCCGGTGATTATCTTAAAGAGGCAAGTGACATGTCGGTACCTTTAACAGCAGTGGGAATTCTGTACAAATACGGCTATTTTACCCAGCAGATTTCAGCTGCCGGCGAACAGATTGCCCATTACGAAGCTCAGGATTTCAGAAAAGTTCCGGTTACACCTGTACGCGATTCAGGAGGAAACCTTGTGACTGTAAAAGTAGCCTTGCCGGGAAGAAACATGACGGCAAGACTATGGCGTGCCGATGTAGGCCGCAGAGAGCTCATTTTACTCGATACCGATTTCGAAGATAACCTTCCTGAAGATCGTTCGGTAACTCACCATCTTTATGGAGGAAACTGGGAGAACCGCCTTAAGCAGGAGATGCTTCTCGGTATAGGCGGAGTAAGAGCTTTGAGAGCTCTCGGCATTCAGACCGATGTCTATCATCTTAACGAGGGGCATGCCGCTTTTATTGGACTGGAGAGAGTCAAAGAGTATATCGAGAGAGAAAACCTCACCTTTGCCGAAGCAGTAGAGGTGGTAAGGGCATCGTCACTCTATACAACCCATACACCGGTTCCTGCCGGACACGACTCATTTTCGGAAGAGTTGATCAGAAGCTATATCTCCCACTACCCGGACAGGTTTAAAACCACCTGGGAGGTGCTGGTATCGTTGGGCAAACTAGATCCTTACGATAAAAATGAGAAGTTCTCTATGAGTAACCTTGCAGCAAATCTCTCTCAGGAGATTAACGGTGTAAGTATGCTTCATGGTAAGGTAAGCAGAGAGATTCTTTCTCCCCTGTGGCCCGGTTATCTGCCTCAGGAGTTACATGTGGGCCATGTTACAAACGGAGTTCACTATCCGACATGGACAGCTGCAGAGTGGAAAGAGATTCACGCAGAGGTATTCGGAGAACAGTTTCAAAGCCATCACTACGATAAAGATTGCTTTAAAGGGATTTTCAATGTACAGGACAAAACCATATGGCAAACCCGTAATGATCTTAGAACAAAGCTAATACAACACATAAAGCACCTCCTCTCTTCGCCGGAGTCGGCAAGTCATTACACCCCTAAGCAAACTTTAAAAATTAAAGAGGCACTCAAAGATGATATCCTCACAATTGGCTTTGCCCGCAGGTTTGCCACCTACAAAAGAGCCAATCTTATTTTCCGTGATCTTGACCGTCTCGATAAAATTGTTAATAACCCGGATGCTCCGGTTCAGATACTTTTTGCCGGCAAGGCCCACCCTGCCGACAAAGCAGGTCAAGACCTCATTAAGCGAATAGTAGAAATATCACTTATGCCTCAGTTTACCGGGAGAATCCTCTTTATTCCGGGATACGATATGACTCTGGCCAAACATATGGTTCAGGGGGTTGATGTATGGATGAACACCCCTACCAGGCCTCTGGAGGCCTCGGGAACCAGCGGAGAGAAGGCAGCGATGAATGGAGTAATGCATTTCTCTGTGCTCGATGGATGGTGGGTAGAGGGATACCGCCCCGGAGCCGGTTGGGCATTGGATCAGCAGAGAAGTTATGCCGATCAGTATTACCAAGACGAGTTTGATGCCACAACCATTTACAATATCCTGGAGAACGAAATAGCTCCTATGTTTTACAGAAAAGAGGGCGACGGACAGTTGCCGGTTTCCTGGATATCGCAAATAAAAAACACAATAGCATTTGTTGCAGCAAACTTTACCACCAACAGAATGTTAACAGATTATATAAACCAATATTACTCCAAACTTGCAATCAGGGGGCAGAAAATGGTTTCAGACGACTTTGCCCTTGCCCGTGAGATAGCGCAGTGGAAAAAGAAAATGAGAAGAGAGTGGCCACTGATAGAGATACTCGACTACTCCAAGCCCGATTACGCTAAAAGCGATATAATGATGGGCGAAGAGTACATTGCAACTCTCACTTTGGTTATCGGAGACCTCTCTCCCGAAGATGTAGGAGCAGAGATACTGGTTACAGAAGCCGAAAACTCTTCGGGCAACGAAATTGTCCGAAGATTCAAGTTTAAGCTTACAGAATTTGACAAAGGAGTTGCCAAGTACAAATGTATAATGGTTGCAGGAGCGGCAGGAGCTTTTAATCTTGCCGGCAGAATTTATGCAAGGAGTCCTAAATTGCCCCACAGACAAGATTTTGATTTGGTAAAATGGTTGTAGCAGCTACAGGTTTTTTTGACGGTGTCCACCGGGGACACAGGGCGGTGTTAGAAAAGGTAACATCTCTGGCTCATGAGAGCTCAGGGGAGTCTGCCGTTATAACATTTTGGCCTCATCCCCGGGCCGTTCTGCAGCAGGATGCCGCCAAATTCCGGCTCTTAACCACCCTGGAAGAGAAAAAAGAGTTGCTCCACTCTCTTGGCATAGACACTGTTCATGTGCTCACATTTGACAAAGACTTTGCAAGCCAGACCACCGAGCAATTTTTCAGGAAATTTCTTGTTGAGCAATTTGGAGTAACGACATTGGTTGCCGGTTACGACCACAGAGTTGGCAACAATCCTTTACAAACACAGCAGCAGATGTTTTCCATTGCCAGTCAGATGGGTATTACACCTGTAAGGGTAGGAGAGTATGAGAACACAGCCGACCACATTATTATAAGCTCTACTAAAATCAGAGAGGCCCTCCGGAACGGGAGCATAGAACTTGCCAATAAAATGCTGGGCTATCGCTACGGGCTGCAGGGGGTTGTTGTGGAGGGCAAGAGAATAGGGCGTACAATAGGCTTTCCTACAGCCAACATTAAACTGTACGAACCTCTCAAACTTTTGCCCGCAGACGGCGTTTATGCCGTATGGGCAGAGGTGCTTAATAAAAGCTACAAAGGGATAACAAACATAGGGACCCGTCCCACCATCTCCAGCGGAAACGAAAAAACCATTGAAACCCACATTCTTGGATTTGACGAGGATATTTACGGACTCTCTTTAAAAATAGAGTTTGCCGGACGCTTGAGAAACGAAGAAAAATTTGCATCTTTGGAACAATTAAAGGGTCAGCTTACAATGGACAAAATGCAGGCAGACCTTCTCTTGCCATCTAACGGCATAAAATTAAGATAATTATGGATACTATTATTTATCTTGTATTGGCAGTAGCTATAATACTGTTTCAAGTATACAGCGAAAAGAAAAAGAAAGAGCTGAAAAATGCGCAGCAATACTCAGAAGAGAACGACCTTCACGAGGAGGCGGAGCCGGAGCACGATATGTTCGACTGGGACGAGACCGATATAAACCAACCTGAAGTTGAAAAGAGAAAGGTGGTTGCTCCGGCAGCTGTCGATATAAATCATCCTATTTCTGCAGATGCATACGATGTAGATAACTCCGGAGCTATTTACGAAAGCACTGAAATTTCCGACTTCGAAAACAAGGAAGGGCGTAAGGTTGAGACCTCTCCGCTATCGGCTGGCTTTGACCCTAAACTCTTTATTATTTACTCACAAATAGCCGAACCCAAATTCAGGGATTAGTTTTTTTATTTAATAATATTTATTATCT
>CAYGGD010000023.1:0-21734 GCA_964349315.1 uncultured Muribaculaceae bacterium | reverse complement strand
TAATTATATTACTGTTTCTTCCTCTGTCGTGCCGTCAAAATCCCGCAGACTTCATTGATGTAGATAATATGAAGAGAATTACCCGTGAGCTTGCTTCGGATGAATTTATGGGCAGAGAGCCCTTTACACCCGGAGAGGAGATTACAGTTGAGTTTCTGGCAAAAGAGCTGGAGAATATAGGTTTTCTTCCTGCGTTTGACGATAGTTATTTTCAGGATGTCCCTCTAATACAGATAACATCAGATGTTTCAAGAGATGCTGTTATAAATATAGGTGGCAAGTCAATCAGTTTATCAACGCCAGATATGATTGCCATAAACTCTCCTCTGCCTGTGGATAAGGTTGAGATTAAAAATGCCGGCCTTGTGTTTTGCGGATTTGGAATAGAGGCACCTGAATATGGTTGGAACGACTTTAAAGAGACTGATTTGTCGGGCAAAATTATGGTTGTTCTGGTAAACGATCCCGGTTTTTACACCAAAGATGAGACTCTTTTCAGAGGAAGTGAGATGACCTATTATGGCAGATGGACTTATAAATTTGATATTGCAGCCCGGAAAGGCGCAGATGGGGTACTTATAGTTCATGAGACAAAAGGAGCCGGATACGGATTCAATGTGCCCCGCAACAGCTCTGTAAGTCCAAAACTTTTTATAGACAGTGATGATATTAACAACAATGCAAAGCTTACCGGATGGCTCTCTGCCTCTAGTGCCGATGAGCTTTTCAGGAGTTGCGGGTACACTACAGAGGAGCTTACTGAGCTTGCACTTTCGGAAGAGTTTAAACCTATTGACCTAAATGCCAGTCTCTCTGTTGGCATAACTAATACAATTGTGAAAAATTCGTCGAAAAATGTTGCCGGCATTTTGAGAGGTACTCTAAATCCCGATGAGGCAGTTGTAATAACAGCCCACTGGGATCACTTCGGGATCGGAGAAAAAGTCGATGGAGATTCTATCTATAACGGTGCTGTAGATAATGCAACAGCCATGGCCTGGGCTTTAGAAACTGCAAGAGTACTTTCAGAGATGAGAGTGAGACCTCAAAGATCTGTAGTATTGTTGTTTCCTACAGCAGAGGAACAAGGTCTTTTGGGAAGCTATTATTATGTTGATAACCCGGCTACGCCAATTGATAAAGTGGTTGCCTGTATCAATAACGATATGATGTTACCGAGAGGAGTGATGAAAGATGTAACTATGATAGGATATGGTTACTCTACATTAGACGATATTTATAATAGGTCCGCAAAGAAACAAAAAAGATATCTTTTACCCGACCCCAATTCACATACAGGTCTCTTTTTCAGAAGCGACCATTTCCCGTTTTTTAAAGCAGGCGTACCCGCTATTTGGGCATTCGGCTCTTTTGACAGTGCTGAGAACGGAGAACAGTGGGCTCACGACACCTGGAACCATTTTATAGACAACGTATATCATACCCCGGCAGATAATTACGACAGTAATTGGAACTGGGATGGAATGGTATTGGATACCGAGTTAACAATAAATGTTATTGTGGAATTGAGCCGGGCCTCAACACCCCCTCCATATATTCTATAAATATTTTTGATTATGATGACAACAATTAGAGAGGCATTACCGGAAGATTTTAACTTTGTAGTTGAATCTCAAATGGCTATGGCTCTGGAGACTGAAGGCATATCACTTGATAAAGAGATTCTTGAGTCAGGAGTAAAAGCAGTTATTCAGGATAATTCAAAGGCCAGGTATTTTATAGCACAAATTGACGGTGCACCTGCAGGTATGCTTATGATAACCTTTGAGTGGAGCGACTGGAGAGATGGTTGGGTGTGGTGGATACAATCTGTTTATATTAAACCCGGATATCGTCAGTCTGGCGTATTTAAGGAGATGTATTTTTTCTTAAAAAAGATAGTGCAGGATTCTCCTGATCTTAAGGGATTAAGGCTGTATGTAGACAAAAGGAACCTCAGAGCACAAAAGGTTTATGATTCACTTGGAATGGATGGAGATCATTATTCGACATTTGAATGGATGAAGTAAAAGATGAGAGCATCAACTGAGAGAGTTCTAAGGTTTTTAGCCGGATTGGGTATTATTATTATTGCTTTTTACATAGGAGATTTAATAAGCTTAGCGATAGGTGGATTTATCTCTCCGGCAGTAACAGGGATGCTTGTCTTTTTTATTTTGCTTAAAACAAAATTGGTTAAAGAGTTGTGGATCGAAAAAGTGGCAACCTTTTTTCTGGACAACCTTATTCTTTTTTATATTCCTGCAACTGCCGGAGTAGCGCTGATACCATTTTCTGCATTTAAAAATGAGGCCGCTGCAATCGTAGTTTCGACAGTTGCCAGTTCTCTGCTTGTATTATGGCTGGTTGCCTATATTGTTAAAAAACTTGACAAATCAGATGAATCGATTGATACTTGAACTCCTTTTTATAGCGCTTACTGTTGCAGCTTATGGCATAGGTGTGTATTTATACAGAAAAAGCAGAGTTATGGTTTTACACACAGTTATTATTGCTACAGCCATTATCATTCTTTTTTTGAAGATAACCAACACCGATTTAGAACTTTATGAAGCCAATACTAAAATTTTAAGGTTTCTACTTAATCTTTCGGTTGTAACTTTTGGCTATCTCTTGTATAAACACTACAACTATATCAAGAAAAGAGGTATTGCAATTATGACTGCTACATTTATGGGAAGTCTTGCATCTTTGACAGTTATATCTGCTGTACTTATTCTGATGGGAGCTAAAATGGAGACGATTATAACTATTATGCCCAAATCTATAACAACCCCCATCGCCATTGTTTTGAGTGAACAGATGGGAGGTGTGGTGTATCTTACCGCCGTAGTTGTAATATTGTCAGGAATTTTTGGTGCGGTGCTGGGTTCGTTTTTTTTAAAGTTATTCGGGATAAAATCACGACTTGCAAAAGGACTTGCGATGGGCTCGGCTGCACACGGCATTGGCACAGCAAAAGCGCTGGAAATGGGAGCATTAGAAGGAGCTGCAGGCGGGCTCGCAATAGCTCTGATGGGCTTTTTCACCTCTGTTTTAATGCCGATTATTGTTCCGTTTATAAGAGTTATTATTTTTAAAACCGCATAAAACAGCTATTATGAAAAAGGAGATAACTCAAAAACTGTTTTTGTCAGCAATTTTTGTTGTAACCTTTACCGGGATAGTAATTGATATACACAATAACAGTAACGGAGAGTGTTTTTTGTCAGGATTAAAAACCTTTAAATATTTTACTCTTCAATCGAATGCACTGATTTTTCTGTTTGCTGCAGTGCTACTGTTTGCCCGTATGCCACTAAGATTATTTGTAGCTAAAACAGCAACAGGCCCTTTAACCAGCTATATTTTATTAACAGGAGTGGTGTATCTTATTGTTTTAGAGCCAATTTATGAACTTTATGGTTTAAAAAGAATTTCCTCGTCACTTTTGCACTATGTTTCACCTGTATTGATGCTGATATACTGGCTTTTATTTGAAGAGAGAAAATACAGTTACAACGAATTTTATAAATGGCTGATTTTTCCGGTAACCTTCTTAATATGGGGACTTTTCCGGGCTATTGTACTGGCCGACTACCTCTATCCTTTTTTTGATATTCCGGCCATCGGATGTATTGTGGTACCCTATATATTTGCAGTAGCATCGGGTTTTGCATTAATGAGTCTGTTGTTGATTTTTGTTAACAATAAATATCTCACTACTTAGCCATGGCTTGTTTCTTATAGTCGTTAGGCATTTTTTCAATTGCGTACCGCAGAGATGTTCTGGGCATTGAATCTTTATTATTCATTACGAATTCGAATATCTCCTGTAAGTGCTTGTCTGAAGTAACTTTCAGGAGCCATCCGTACCCTTTTTGTACCATATCGTCTTTATCAAGCAGTAAAGTAGAGGATATCTCAAGAATATCTGTTAGAAAGAGCCCTTTTCTTGCCGGGATAATAAGCGAAACGGCAGCAGCTCTCCTTACCCATAAATTATTACTCAATGCCCACCTCTTTAAATCCTTAATATATTCCGGAAATTCCTCAATAAATGCCCCTACTGAGTGATTGCAAAAAGTGTCACATGTTGCCCAATTTTTAATGTAACTATCTATCCATCTTTCAAAAACATCAAAATCACTTTTTTCAAAAGAGGAGCGATTTCGGTACACCCAGTCGCAGGCAATAAAACTCTCTTCGAGATACTGAGTTTTAAAGAGCGATTCGCACATTTCGAAAATAACCTTTTTGGAATAGAGTGACAGGTCTGTGTATCTTTCTTTTGCAACTTTAGTAACCTCTGCAGTTTTTACCCCGTAGATATTAACCCTCTCTTTAAAAAATCTCTCGCCGCTAATTCTGTTTCTCTCAGAGGAGAGCTCCTGCAGTTGAGATCGTACACGATCTAAAATTTTCTCTCTATTGTGAATTTCGTACTGTATATCAATATTCATAATATGGTTTGTCCACCATATTCTCAGAAAATCAATTACTTCAGTAATAGTAGGAGGGTTGTCGGTTAAAAACCTGCTGTTAAATAGAGCAGTTGTTTTGATGTAATCCAGATGTTGTTTTTTATGTTCAGCAATATCAGGGAAGTCAATTGATCTTAAATACCACTCCTCTTTAGTCATATGTCTCAGACTGTAGTCTGTCATATGGGAAAGCTGCTCAGCAAAGCCGGATCCCGGGAGATTCTTTTCTGCAATATCGATAAGATTGTTAAAAATATCAATGAGTTGTTTGTGATCATTGTCCATTTCCTTGTTCCCGATGGAGAACTCATCTGTCCAGGATATTTTTTTATAGACTCTGTCCATTTGAGAGTGATTTAGAAAACGACCTCCGGACAGAGGTCGTTTAGGTTTTAAGATAGCTTGTGAATGGCTAGTCCGCTTCGAAGTTTAGGTTCGAACCAGGTTGTTTTGGGTGGCATAATATTTCCTGTATCGGAAATATCAATCAGTTGTTTCATAGAAACCGGATACAGAGCAAATGCTGCTGCCATTTCACCCGAATCTACACGCTTGCTGAGTTCTCCTAACCCTCTAATGCCCCCTACAAAGTCTATTCTTTTAGATGTTCTGAGGTCTTTGATATCAAGAATCTGGTCGAAAACTAAATTCGAGATAACAGTAACATCAAGCACACCGATAGGGTCGTTATCGTTGTATGTGCCAGGCTTTGCTGTGAGTGAGTACCAGCAACCCTCCAGATACATAGCGAAATTATGAAGAGCTTTAGGTTTGTATATCTCTTTGCCAATTTTTTCTATAACAAAGTCTTTACCAAGTTTATCGATAAATTGGCTGGTAGTAAGGCCGTTAAGATCTTTTACAACCCTGTTGTAATCAATAATCTTCAGATGACTTTCGGGAAATACTACAGCCAGAAAAAAGTTATACTCCTCGTTTCCGGTATGTTTAGGGTTATTTTTTCTCTTCTCCTCTCCAACAAGAGCTGCCGCTGCTGTTCTGTGGTGTCCGTCAGCCACATAAAAAGCGGGAATTTGTGAAAAAAGAGCCGTGATCTGCTGAATATCGTCTGCTTTATCAATTAGCCAGAAGTGATGACCAAAGCCATCTTCGGCAACAAAGTCGTATTCCGGAGCATTGTTCTGAACAACTTTTTCTACTATGGAATTGATCTTTTCGTTGTCGGGGTATGCGAAAAACACCGGTTCGATGTTGGCATCCTGTATCCTGACATGAATCATACGGTCTTCCTCTTTGTCTTTCCGGGTAAGTTCGTGTTTTTTAATGTTGCCGGTGAGATAATCCTCGACACTGGCTCCGACTACAAGGCCGTACTGTGTTCTTCCCTCCATAGTTTGAGCATAAACATAGTACATCTCCTGGTTGTCCTGAACCAGCCATTTTTTCTCCTGCCAAAGTTTGAAGTTTTCTACTGCCTTATCGTATGCCTGTTGGGAGTGTTCATCAATAATAGGGTTAAAATCTATCTCCGGTTTAATTATATGAAGAAGTGATTTTTCTCCCGCTTCAGCCTTAGCCTCGGCAGAATTGAGCACATCATAAGGCCTTGATGCAACTTCGTGAGCAATATTTTTAGGAGGCCTTACGGCCGCAAAAGGTTTAACTTTTACCATCTTGGTTATTGACTTTATTGGTTTTGTTTACTATTTGTTTACCTGGAAAGTTTTATCTCCGGATTCAAAGAACCTTATAATTTGATTTGCTGCAGCCAAACCGGCATTAATATTGGCTTCTGCAGTTTCTGCTCCCATTTTTTTGGAAGTTGCAAAGACTCTTGTGCCAAATTTTTCTGCAAGAGTTGTGTGGTTATCAGTTGCGATATCGGTTACATATTTAATATCCGGGCGCTCTTCCATTGCCTTGATTAACTCCTCCTGATTCATTATCTCTTTTCTGGCCGTATTAACAAGACATCCACCCTTAGGCAAACGGGTAAGAAGGTCGTAGCCGACAGAGTTTTTAGTCTCGGAGGTTGCAGGAATGTGAAGAGAGAGGAAGTTAGATTTTTCGTACAGCTCTTCAATAGAGTTTACTGGGGTAATTCCATCATTGATGATAACCTCTTTTTTAACAAAAGGGTCAAAAGCCAGGACATTCATACCAAAACCCTTAGCAAGACGGGCAACCAGTTTCCCTACATTACCGTATGCATGTATCCCTACAGTTTTATCCTTAAGTTCACTGCCGGTTCCTGGGTTAAAGGCATTGCGTGACATATATATCATCATCCCTATAGCAAGCTCGGCAACAGCATTGGAGTTTTGCCCCGGAGTATTCATAGCAACAATACCTCTCGCAGAACAGGCTGATAAGTCGAGATTATCGTATCCGGCACCGGCTCTTACCACAATCTTCAAATTTTTGGCGGCATCTATAACCTCTCCGGTTACTTTGTCTGAGCGTACAATTAGAGCATCTGCATCAGATACTGCATTGTAAAGTTCGTCTGCAGTTGTGTATTTTTCTAAAAGGGAAAAAGTGTGTCCCGCATTTACAACAATAGATTCAATCCCTTGCACTGCTGCCTTTGCAAATGGCTTTTCGGTAGCTACAACTATTTTCATGGTTATAAATTATTAATTATTAGCCGTTTAGTTTTTCAAATTCTTTCATGCACTCTACAAGTGCCTTAATGCTCTCTACCGGACAGGCGTTGTAACACGACGCTCTGAATCCACCAACAGAACGGTGTCCTTTGATACCCACCATACCTCTCTCTTTTGCAAATGCCATAAAGGCATCTTCTTTATCTTTGTACTCATCTGCCATAACAAAACAGATGTTCATAAGTGAGCGGTCTTCTTTGGCGGCAGTCCCTTTAAACATTTTATTTCTGTCAATTTCGCCATACAGAAGCTGTGCTTTATCTTTGTTATGTTTGTACATAGCATCAAGTCCACCCATATTTTTAACCCATTTCAAGGTCTCTGTCATTACAAAAATCGAGAAGACCGGAGGGGTGTTGAACATAGAGCTCTCTTTGATATGAGTTCTGTAGTCCAGCATTGTCGGGAGATATCTTGAAACTTTGCCCAGAATCTCCTCTTTGATAATTACAAAAGTTACTCCTGCAGGGCCTACATTCTTTTGAGCTCCACCGTAAATAAGAGCATATTTGCTTATATCTACCGGACGACTCATAATATCAGAAGACATGTCGGCAACAAGGTTTACAGGAGAGTCCATATCCTGGTGAATTTCTGTACCGTAGATGGTGTTGTTTGTGGTGATGTGGAAATAGTCCAGATCGGACGGAATTGTGTATCCTTTGGGGATGTAGCTGAAGTTTTGATCGGAAGAAGAGGCAATAACCTGTGTGTCACCAAAACCTTTGGCCTCCTTAATAGCTTTTTTTGCCCAAACACCTGTTTCAAGATATCCTGCTTTATTTTCGAGAAGGTTCATTGCAACATACAGAAACTGCATACTGGCTCCACCTCCAAGGAATAAAACCTGATAACCGTCGGGAATATTGAGAATCTCTTTCCACAGCGAACGGCACTCTTCCATAACGGCTTCCCACTCTTTGGAGCGGTGAGAGACTTCGATTACCGACATACCAGTGGCTTTAAAATCTTTTAGAGCTTCAATAGCAGCCTCTACTGCTGTTCTGGGAAGGACACAAGGTCCTGCGTTAAAGTTGTGTGCAATTTTCATGATGATATAGTATTTTATTAAAAAATATTTTCAACCCCAAAGTTAGATTAAATAATGTTAAATCCAAACTAAAAACACCTGATATACCCCTTATCTGTAAGGTTTCAATCAGTTGTTGCTTATAATTTTTAAGTTATCCTTCTCTGTAATTTTTTCACAGTAGTGACATAAAAGTTTTACATCAGGACTCTCAACTATTGTCGAAAAAAGAGTTTCAACCTCCTGATTGTTGGTAATGCACATCGGGTTCATACACTTGACAATTGCCTTAATGGAGGTGGGTATCTTAAGTTCCCTCTTTTCCACAACCTCAAAATTATGAATAATATTGATTTTGGCTGTCGGAGCAATCAGCGCGATTCGATTAATGTCGTCGTCTTCGAAGTAGGTATCGGAGATTTTTATAATCCCCTTTTTCCCCAGAATCTTGCTGTCGAGGTTAGTGCCAAAAGTAATTTGTTTGCATATTTTATTTAGCCCTAAAATGTCAATAACACGGAATAGCTGATCGGCCGGGATATGATCGAGTACTGTACCATCTTTAATTGCACTTACTTTGAGTTGCTTTTCCATTATTCTGTTATTTAGTGGTTACACAGTTTAGCAGTTGGGTGATTATTGCCATTCTTGTATAGACTCCGTTTTCTGCCTGCTGAAAATAGTATGCATAAGGGGTGTTGTCTACATCAAGAGATATTTCGTTTACCCTTGGCAGGGGATGAAGTATCTTCATATTGGGTTTACACTCTTTGAGCATTGATGAGTTAAGGCGATATACATTTTTAACTCTCTCATATTCGATAGGGTCAGTAAAGCGCTCTTTTTGGACCCGGGTCATATAAATAATATCAGCGTCATTTATGCTTTCGGATAAACTCCCGGTTTCTGTGTAGGGGATATTATTGCGGTTTAAATACTCTTTGTACTCCTTGGGCAGACGAAGCTCTTCGGGAGAGATAAAATTAAAAGAGGGAGAGAAGTGCGACATTGCGTACAAAAGTGAATGAACTGTTCTTCCGTATTTAAGATCACCAACTACATTAATTTTAAGATTACTTAGTGTTCCCTGTGTTTTTAAAATGGAATAAAGATCCAGTATTGTTTGGGTAGGGTGCTGATTTGCACCGTCTCCGGCATTAATAACAGGTACTGATGATACTTCGGAAGCATATCTGGCACTACCTTCCAGAGGGTGTCTTATTATAATAAGATCAGAATAATTTGATACCATCTTAACGGTATCCTTAAGTGATTCGCCCTTTGTTAAACTGGTACTTGCTGTCTCTGAAAACCCAATAATTCTTGCTCCCAATCTGTTAACTGCAGTTTCAAAACTGAGTCTTGTCCGGGTGGAGGGTTCGAAAAAAACACTGGCAATAACTTTGTCTTTGAAAATCGGTTGCGAAGTGTTAGCTTCGAAATCCGACGCCATATTCAAAATTTCCAGAATATCTTCGCGGGTGTAGTCATGGATGGATATAAGATGTCTCGGCATATATTGTGTTTTATAAATCAACTCCGTTAATTTCAGATAAAAGCTTGCGGACATTCTCAACCTCGGAAACCCTGACCTGCAAAGTAAGAGAACATCTGAGATCAAAATTTTCTTCAGCTATCTGTAACCCGGTACTTTTAATGAACTTCATTACGGGTTCGGTATTTTCGTAGTCAAAAGATATTTTAACCGGTTCTGTAGCTGTTTTTGTAATAATTACACTATTGCTGATAGCATCGGCGGCAGCACTTTTATATGATCGTATGAGCCCCGGTATACCCAATTTTGTTCCTCCGAAGTATCTGACAACCACTATTAGTATATCACTCAGTTCGTTTGAGAGAATCTGTCCTAATATTGGCCTTCCTGCAGAAGAGGAGGGCTCTCCGTCGTCACCGACTCTCCATACTTTGCCCTCGGCTCCTATCCTGTAGGCAAAACAATGATGACGGGCATCAAAGTACTCCTTTTTTATGCTTTTAATAATCTCCTTCGCTTCATCTTCTGATGTAACGGGATAAGCCAATGAAATAAACTTACTGCTAAGCTCCCTGTAAACTCCGGATGAGGGCCCGGAAACTGATTTATAAGTATCTGAACAGGTAGTTTCATTCATTATGATTCTCAAAGCTTTTGGTAAAATTACTCCCTTTTTGCTAATTTTGCAAAATGTACCGCGAACTTTTCATAAAAGAGTTTTCTTTGCTGGGGCAACGGATATATGAGTATCTAAGCTTTAGTAAAGGCAATGAATTGCTGTCCAGTGCCATTGAAAGATCATTCCTCGTAAACTCTTTTTTTACAACAGCAATGCAAAAGGAGTCTCTCTCGGCTATAACAAGATCTTTTCTTAATCCGGGAGAACTTGGAATGTGGACAGAAGTTTACCAGGAATATATAGCTGAATCGGACAAAAGCGTCCTTATTGTTATGGCCGGAAATCTCCCCCTTGTAGGGTTTCACGACTGGTTGGCGGTTATGGCTTCGGGTATGAAGGCAAATATTAAACTCTCATCCAAAGACAACTCTCTTCTTCCGGCAATTATCGATTTATTATGTGAGATTAATCCATACTGGAGAACAAGAAACTCATTCGTATCAGGTAATAATCTTAGTGGAGATATGGTTATTGCAACCGGAGGTGATGAGACGGCAAGTTTTTTTCATAAACTTTTTAAGACAACACCAACATTAATAAGGGGAGCAAAATTTTCGGCTGCTTTTCTGAACGGTTCGGAGAGTGACAGTGATATTACAGCCCTGGCCAGAGATCTGTTTTTGTATTACGGACTGGGATGCCGTAGCGTAAGTACTCTTTTGCTGCCTGAAGGTTACGATTTATCTTCGCTCGTGAAGAAACTCTCTTTTAACCGCTTTGTTACCATAGGATCTGACTCATATGATGCCTGTTACAAATATCAGAAAGCTATTTCAATAATGAACAATATGTGGTTTGTAGACGGGCTCTTTTTTCTTTTTCGTAAAGAAAACACTTTCCCTCCGCCATGTTCGGTGATTGCCGTTATATTTTATAAAGAGATTTCTGAGGTTGACAGATTTATAAATGAGAGAGCAGACTCTTTACAGTGTATGGTTAACTATCCTTTTAAAGAGGAGTTTTTGCAATTCGGCCAAACCCAGTCACCATCAATTAATCAGTATGCCGACGGAGTAAATACTTTGGAGTTTCTTCTTAAAAATCGTTAACTTTGTACAAATTCTGCAACAATGATATACAGGTTTAAAGCGTCTATTCCGGGCAATAAGATATTTATGAGAGAGTATGAGGTAAGAGAAAATTATTCCCTCTATTCCCTTCACCTTTATCTTGTTAATGACTTGGGATTTGCTCCCGATCAGATGGCTCTGTTTCGTGCTTTGGACAGTAAAGGCAAGGTGAAAAAGGAGTATGGTTTGTTCGATTTGGGAGATGGATCAATGGACTCGGTTATTTTGTCAAATATTATAAACGAAGGATATACTTCTCTTGAATATGTTTTTGATATGTTTAAAGAGAGAGTTCTTTTGTTGCAGCAAACCTCTATTCAGGAAGAGCTCCCTAAGCGTTCTTATCCCCGTTTGATTGCCGAGAGAGGCAAAAATCCCGATCAGTTTTCTGATAACTACGATGATTTTGAGCAGCTTCTAGAGCCGGGAGAAAATGAAACGGCAGAGTTAGACTCTTTTTAATTCAGTTCCGGTATGACAAATAAAAGATTGGTGTTAATCGTCGGGCCAACAGCGTCCGGTAAGACCGACCTTAGCATAGAAATGGCGTTAAGATTATCTTCTCCGATTATTTCGTGTGATTCCAGACAGATATATAAAGAGCTTAAAATAGGAACAGCACCCCCCGATAAAAATCAGTTATCACTTGTTCAGCACTATTTTATACATACCCACTCAATTTTCGAACGATACACTGCAGGAAAATACGAACTGGAGGCACTTGACCTTATTAACAATCTTTTTCGTGAGCATGATTCTCTTGTTATGGTTGGTGGCTCGGGTCTTTATGCAGATGCCCTCTGTTATGGTATAGACTCTTTCCCTTCTCCAGATATGCAAATTAGGAGCTCACTTATGGATAAACTGGAAAAAGAGGGTATCGATGCTCTTAGAAATGAGCTTAAGGTATTGGATAATGAGAGTTATCGTCAGCTTGATATTGCAAATCCTCAAAGGATAATCAGAGCTCTTGAGGTTACCCTGACAGAAGGGAAAAAATTCTCTTCTTTCAAGACATCACAAAAGAAAAAAAGAGACTTCGATATCGAAAGGGTTATTATTAATCCTGATCGGGACATTTTGTATGAAAGGATAAACAAGAGAGTTGATTTAATGATGCAGCAGGGGTTACTTGAAGAGGCAAAATCACTTTACCAATACAGAAATCTTACAGCGCTAAAAACTGTTGGCTATACTGAGCTTTTCAACTTTTTTGACGGGAAAATATCTTTAGATCAGGCGGTTGCATTAATAAAGCAAAATACGAGAAGATATGCAAAAAGACAGGTTACCTGGTTTAAAAAAGGCCGCCAATAGAATTGACAGCCCTTTGTTTACTAAGCACATTAAACTAAAAAGGTAAATCATCTTCTCCGATATCTTCCGGCAGCGAGCTGTCGGGCATCTGCGGCGGAGTCTGTTCAGATATAGACGCAGCTCCCTCTTTCTCTATTTTCCAGGCTCTGAGATCGGTGTACCATTTTTCATTATACTCCCGCGATTCAACATTAAATGAGACCTTTATGTTGTCTCCTTCGTTGTAGGAAGAGAGTTCACCTACTTTGTCTTCTCCCCAGACATTAAAGCATACATCTTTGGGGTAGGTGTCGTTGGTTTTGACGACAAATTCCTGCTTTTTCCACTCTCCTCTGGCGCTTTTGCCAGACTGGACAGGAAGTTTTTTTACCAGAGAACCTGTAATTTCAAGTGCCATTATTATAGTGTTTAATTAGTTCGCTTTTTTTACGCTAATTAACTCTACATCAAATATTAGTGTAGAGCCAGGCTGGATGTTACCCATAGGATGATTGCCATATGCAAGATCTGCAGGGATATAAAGCTCAATCTGACCACCTTCGCTAACTTTTTGAAGACCTTCGATCCATCCTGGGATAAACTGATTAAGTACAAGAGATGCAGTTTGACCTCTCTCGTGAGAAGAGTCGAACTGAGTTCCGTCTATAAGTGTACCTACATAATGAACTTCAATAGTATCTTCGGGAGCAGGTGTAACACCGTTGCCCTCTTTAATAATTTTGTACTGAAGTCCACTTTCAAGCTCAATAACGCCCTCTTTTGATTTATTATCTTCTAGAAACTTTTCTCCAGCAGCCATATTTATTTTGCTATCAGCCTCTTGTTTTAGCATCATATATCTTGTGATAAGGTCGTTAGCATACATAACATCTATCCTGAGAGTTCTTTCTGCCAATACATCTTCCATTGCCTTGTAAACCTCTTTCATGTTAAGGTCACCAAAATCGGCCTGTTGTACCATAGAACCCAAAGAAGATCCGATAGCGTAGCTTACAGAATCTCTGAACTCAGCTGTTACTCCCGGAAGTAGTTCGCCTTTTTTGTTACCGCACGAAGTAATTGCAATCAGTGCAATTGCAATAAGTAAAATTGATTTTAATGTTGTTTTCATTTTTTAATTATGTTGTTATTTGTTAAAGTAAATCTTTCTCTCTTATTTTTTTGTATTTGATTCTCTTTTCGGGTTTACCCAACGCCAAACGGAGCGCCACAAGTCCGGTAACGGCAGCAATGAATGATGTAACAAGTATGGCTGCTTTTCCCTCGTTAATTAACGCACTGTTTGAAAACGCTAAGCTATCAATAAAAATTGACATAGTAAAACCTATTCCAGCAATAATCCCTGCCGAAAAGAGATGAGACCACCTTATATCGTCCGGAAGCTCAGCTATTTTTAATTTACAGGCAATGAAAGAGGAAATTATTATTCCTATCGGTTTTCCGAATAAAAGTCCGAAAAATATTCCAGCACTTAATGGGGAGACACCCTGTGTCCACGAAATATCTGTAAAAACCACACCTGCATTTGCCAGTGCAAAAACAGGAATTATCGAAAAAGTTATCCAAGGGTTAATTGTGTGTTCGAGCCTGTTTATCAGAGGATTAATCTCCTTGATGTGAGAGTGGAGTTTTCCGATTATGCCAAGCTGACTGGAGTTGGCCAGAATATTTACCTCTGAATTTCCAGCCTTCTTGAATTTATCAAGAAAATACTTGCTTTTTACATAAAACCTCACTTCATTTATTGAAGAACTGGAAGGTATGCACATGGCCAGTGCTACACCGGCAATTGTTGCATGAACACCGGAGTTTAAAACAAAATACCACAGAAAGATACCCGGGATAAGATAAAACCCAGCAGAGTGAATTTTTAGCCTGTTCAAAATGAGCAGCAGAACAATTACTCCAAAGGCCATTAGTAGGAAACTACCCTCGGTTTCATGTGAAGGGTAAAAGAGAGCAAGGACAATTATTGAACCTATATCGTCTACGATTGCCAGGGCTGTTAAAAATATTTTTAATGATACAGGAACAGATCGGCCAAGCAGCGATATCACTCCCAGTGAAAAGGCGATATCAGTAGCCATTGGTATGCCCCAGCCATTTTCGCTGGGAGTCCCTTGATTAAAAAGATGGAACAGTAATGCTGGCACAATCATTCCGCCGATAGCAGCAAAAATTGGTAATGCCGCAAGTTTCAGAGATGAAAGCTCTCCAGCAATCATCTCTCTCTTGATTTCGAGCCCTACTACAAAAAAGAAGAGAGCCATTAAAAAATCGTTTACCCAGTTCTTGAGTGACATCTCAATCGTGAAACTCCCCAGAGAGATACCTGCATTTATTGTCCAGAAATCTCTGAATGCATAAAAGGAGTCGAGGTTTGCAGCTACCAATGCAAAGATTGTTGCAGATACCAAAACAATCCCTCCGATATTATTGCTGTGAACAAAAATATTGAAGACATTAAGAAGCTTTTTCTTGCGAAGAGTCTTCTCTCTGGAAAATACTGCTGACATCCGGCTCTAGATCAATGAATTGTTTAACCCCGTATAGATACACATTTTGAACAGAATCCTAGCCCCTACATTGGCGTCCCACTCAGAATCATTTCCGGGAGCAACTTCGCAAAGGTCAAATCCAATTATTTTGCGGCCCGATTGAGCAACCATATTAAGAAGATAATCAACCTCTCTGAAATCGAGCCCTCCCGGCACAGGAGTTCCTGTGTTAGGACATAAATCGGGAGAGAGTCCGTCAATATCGAAAGAGATATAGATATTGGAAGGCAAACTTGAAACAATCTCCTGGCATTGAGCTTTCCATTGTTTGCCTTCGTAACGGTTATTTTTAAGTTCTACATCTGTAAAACAGCGTATTCTGGGATCTGTATTGATAATGTCCGCCTCATTCTGGCAAAAATCCCTGATACCAACTTGAGTCAGTTGGGATATCTGGGTTATTTCGTTGAGTGCATTGTACATTATAGATGCATGCGAATAGGTGAACCCTTCGTATTTTTCTCTAAGATCGGCATGTGCATCTATATGAAGTATCCCGAAATCGTCATACTCTTCGGAAACAGCTCTCAGCATACCCATAGGCACACTGTGATCGCCCCCCACAACACCCACTATCTTACCCGTTTTTATATATTGTTTACATTTACTGTATACTCTCTGATTAATCTCTTCGGATGCACTGTTAACTGTTTGCAGAACATCCTCGACCTCTGCCATATCTCCTCCTTTTTCGAGATGTTCGATAACCTGTTCGGCAAGCTTACGATACTTTTTGTTTATCTTAATAATATCCTCACCTGCGTGATCTGTACCAATCGTTGTTTTCCAGGCATCGTTAACATTTATGTCGAAAAGATCTACCTGAACAGAGGCGTCAATAATCGCTTCCGGACCCTTGTGAGTACCTGGACGGTAAGATGTTGTTACATCCCAGGGAACCGATACCAGAATTATATCAGAGTCTTCGGTTGAATAGGGAAGAGCAAAGAAATTGCCATTTGCTTCTCCGGGATTATTTGGATTGAAAGTTGTCATACAATACCCTCTCTTATAATATCGTGAATATGAACCAGTCCTTTGTATTCTCCTTTATCTAAAACAATTACTGAGGTAATTTTGTTCTCTTCCATTATTGAGAAAGCCTTAAATGCAAGCTCGTTTGCATCAATTGTTTTGGGGTTGACAGTCATAATATCTGAAGCTTTCAAAGTATCAGTGTTCTCACCTTTTTCGAGCATCCTTCTGATATCACCATCGGTAATTATTCCCATGAGCAAACCCGAGGAGTCAATTACAGCAGTTGCGCCCAATCGTCCCGCAGAGATATTGAAGATGGTATCTCTTATGCTCTCACTCTCCCTAACAAAGGGGGCACTCTTGCTGTTGATAAGATCAGAAACCCTTGTGTAAAGCCGTTTACCCAAAGAGCCGCCAGGATGTAACCTTGCAAAATCTTCCCGAGTGAAACCCCTCATCTGTAAAAGTGAGATTGCAAGAGCATCTCCCATTACCAGCTGTGTAGTGGTGCTTGAGGTGGGGGCAAGATTGTTAGGGCATGCTTCACTCTCTATTGTTGTAAGCAGGATATAATCTGCCTGATTAGCCAAAAATGAGTCTTTTCCCGAAACCATTGCAATTACAGGATTTCCCATCCTTTTGATAAGAGGGATGAGCACTTTTATTTCCGGAGTATTACCGCTTTTGGAGATACACAAAACAATATCCTCTTTGGCAATCATGCCAAGGTCGCCGTGAATGGCGTCTGCAGCGTGCATAAAGAGTGCCGGAGTACCTGTGGAATTCATTGTAGCGGCTACTTTACCGGCAATAATTGCACTTTTACCTATTCCGGTAATTATAAGCCGGCCCGGGGAGTTGAAAATCAACCTGCAAACATCGGTAAAAGAGCTGTCGATATAGTTTTTCAGGTTTGCAACCGCTAGGGCCTCTTTCTCTATAACCTCTTTGGCAATCTTTTCGATATCGGCATTGTTATTGTACATAAAATTTTGGAATCAAAAAACAAATGGATAACTTAGATTCGCAAAGGTAACTAATTTTTTATATGCAAATCAAATCGGATTTTTTGCACCGTGAACTTAAGCGCTATTTTGGGTTTAGCTCATTTAAAGGACTACAGGAAGAGGTTATTGTTAATTTACTGGAAGGAAATGATGCATTTGTCCTTATGCCCACAGGGGGAGGAAAATCGATGTGTTATCAGCTTCCTGCTCTTTTACTTGAGGGTACAGCGATAATCATATCTCCTCTTATTGCTCTTATGAAGAACCAGGTAGATGCCATAAGGGGTTTTATGATTGAGAAAGATGGTGTTGCCCACTTTTTGAATTCATCATTAAATAAGGCACAGTTAAATGAGGTAAAAAGCGACCTTTTATCGGGGAAAACCAAACTTCTTTATGTTGCACCCGAATCTTTGACCAAAGAGGAGAACATTAATCTTCTCAAGCAGATTAAAATATCGTTTTACGCAATAGATGAGGCACATTGCATATCGGAATGGGGTCATGATTTCAGACCTGAATACAGGAGGATAAGCCCCATTGTCAACGAAATTGGCAAGGCCCCGCTGATTGCTCTAACCGCAACAGCAACTCCCAAGGTTCAGAGCGATATACAAAAAAACCTGGGTATGTCCGATGCCAGGGTTTTTAAATCGTCGTTTAACAGGCCAAATCTCTATTACGAAGTAAGGCCAAAGGTTAATATTGATAAGGAGATTATTAAGTTTCTTAAAAACAATGCCGGGAAATCGGGAATTATTTACTGCCTGAGCCGTAAAAAAGTTGAAGAAATTGCTCAGTTGTTAAATGTAAATGGAATTAGGGCTCTCCCGTATCATGCTGGTCTCGACTCCTCTACAAGGGGTGCAAATCAGGATAAGTTTCTTATGGAGGAGGCAGATGTAATAGTTGCCACAATAGCTTTTGGTATGGGTATAGACAAGCCGGATGTACGGTTTGTAATTCATTATGATATGCCCAAGAGTCTGGAAGGTTATTACCAGGAGACAGGCAGGTCGGGCAGAGACGGAGGTGAAGGGCAGTGCGTTGCTTTCTATTCGTACAAAGACATTCAAAAACTTGAGAAGTTTATGCAGGGGAAGCCGATTGCCGAGCAGGAGATTGGCAGACAGCTTCTTTTAGAAACAGTGGCATATGCCGAATCTAACATATGCCGCAGAATAGTTCTTTTAAACTATTTTGGGGAGTCTTACAGTCAGCAAATCTGTGGATCGTGTGATAACTGCCTGTTCCCGAAAAAGCAGTTTGAGGGTAAAGAGGAGGTAGCTGTGCTTTTAGATCTTATCTCAGGAATGAAGGAGCAGTTTAAGGCAGAGCACATTGCAAATATTCTTGCAGGAGTCAACAACTCTCTGATAAAATCGTACAACCATCACAACCACGAATTTTTTGGCATTGGTATGTCAAAAGGGGTGAAATTCTGGATGGCAGTAATACGTCAGTGTCTGATTTTGAATTTGCTCGAAAAAGAGATTGAGAGATACGGATTGCTCAATATTACAAATAAAGGGAGAGAGTTTCTGGATAACCCTTACTCATTGATGTTAACCGAAGACAGAGAGTTTTCTGACGGAGATGACGATGACGAAACTGTTACAGTAGGCATGAAACAGGCTGGTTCTGCAGGTGATCCTGCTCTTTTGGCAATGTTGAAAGATCTCCGGAACTCAATGTCAAAGAAGATAAATCTTCCCCCATTTGTTATTTTCAGCGATATCTCTCTGGATGATATGTCACTTCATTACCCCGTTACCTTTGACGAGCTTAAAAACTGCCAGGGTGTAGGAGAGGGAAAGGCAAAAAGATACGGCAAGGAGTTTATCGGCCTTATTGAAAAATATGTGGATGAGAATGACATTGAGCGCCCCTCGGATATGGTCATTAAATCGGTTGCGAATAAATCACTGAACAAGGTTTATATAATTACCGGTATCGACAGAAAACTTCCACTGGAAGATATTGCTTCGTCAAAAGGGATGGAGATGGAAGATCTTTTAACTGAGATTGAGGCAATAGTCAATTCAGGTACAAGACTTAACATAGACTACTACATCAGGCAGACAGTAGACGACGATAAAGTTGATGATATTTACGAATATTTTAAAACGGAAGCATCTACAGACTCCCTGAAAGAGGCAGCAGACGAACTTGGGCGAGGTTATACCGAGGAGGAAATCAGACTGGTGAGGATTAAGTTCTTATCTGAAATGGGTAATTGATTATGAGCCTTTTACAGGACAAGGATTTTAATAATATATTATTATACGCAACGGCAACTGTAATTACAGTTGCCGCTGTTATCTTCATTTTTACGGGCTGCAGCAAAAAACAAGCAAAAGAGCAGAGTGTTATCAATGCGTTGAAAGCTGTACCTGTTGATGTCTCTGCAATAATTCTCTTTCCTGATGCAGAGTCGGCTTATATTGAGATTTCTGAAAACGACCCCCTTTTTGGTTCGTTAATGCTTGGTAACGGAGATTTAAAAAGAGTGTTTGGGTACCTCTATTCACTTTCGGACTCCCGCTCTTTTCGTGGCTTCAGGCAATCGCAGATGCTTATCTCGGCACACTACTCTGCAAGGGACAGGATATCGGGACTTATGGTTATCACTCTTGAAGAAGATCTTCGGGAGCAGATACTATCCACATTAAATACCGGTGGAGCTGTAAGAGATTTTGGAGGATTACAGATATTCCGTTGGCAGAGTTGTGAGATAGCTCTTTACAAAGAGTATTTACTGGCATCAGATTCGCCGTTGATTCTTGAATCGTCGATACGGCACTTGCGTTCCGGAGCATCAATTTATGATAATCAAAATTTTTCAGCTGCAATTTCCGGGGCACGCACCTCCGGAACATTTGTTGTAATTAATCATTCGCAAATAGGGAAGCTCTTTTCCGGCTTTTCTGCCAGAAATTATCTGAAATATTCCGATTTTGTCTCCAGAATGTGTGAATGGAGCGTACACAATATTGAAGGAGAAAAAGAGATCTTTACATCGGTTGGGACTGTTGTTAACAACAGAGAATCGGGCAACTACATTTTTTCTTACAATAATATAAGGGGAGCAAAACCGGAAGCACCCTCTGTGCTGCCACACAGCACCTTTGCACTACTTGCAATATCTGTTAAGGATGTTGTTAAATACAGCAATTCATACTCACAGTTCAGAGATTATTATAAAAAAGATAATGAGCCTGAAAGAGCTAAAGCGGTAAAATGGATCGCCCGTTTTTCGCCCGCTGAGGTTGCATGTGCACTTATACCATATGGAGGCGTTATGGAAGGAGTGACTCTAATTAGAAAAAAGAGCACCCCTTTCTCATATCTAAAATCACTTTTTTCAAAAAATAAAAGAGACTATTCTCCCGAAAATTTTGAAGAAAAGGGCTATATGAGGCTGATGTTCGGTGATTTCTTTTCAAACACAAATGAGGAGAGTATCCTAATTACACCCAAATGGGTTTATATCGGGCCTGAGACTCTTTTAAAAGAGATTGCAGGAGGAGCTTTCGATTATTTTACCTTTCAGCACTATATTAATCAGACAAAGGCACGTAATTTGCTCGGTAACCACAACACGCTGCTCACTTTTGTGGTTAATGGATCTGAGTATCCCAACTCTCTTAGCCGCTATTTTAACAGCAGAGTGAGGCCGGCTATATCTCAAATAACAACAAATAATAATCTTTTGATAGCTTCATATCAGTTGGTTGCGGACAAAAGCAAAGGAGTTGGGCATATTATAAGTGCTTATGCAGACAGTGTTGTCTCCTTGCCATCACCACCTTCGGGTTCTCCGGAGAGAGCTCCGGGCTGGGAGAGTGACACCATTGTACCCATTCCCAAAGGGCCTTTTCAGCTTATACACTTTGAAACTGACGAAGCAGAGTATCTGGAGCAACTTCAGAACAACTGGTTAAGATTGTCTGATAAAAATAAAAAAGGGATATGGGCGATACCTTTCAGTGAACCGATAAGAGGTTTTGTAAGACAAGTAGATTTTTACAACAACGGAAAACTACAAATGCTTTTTGCTTCGGAGAACAAGCTCTTTTTGCTTGACAGAACAGGGAGGTTTGTAAATCCTTTTCCTGTAAAAACAGAAGTTCCGATTGTTCTTGGTCCAATGACCTATGCTCATGAAAACAGGGGAGGCAATTATGTAATAATGTTGCTCCACAATGACAACACACTCAGGTTATACGATAAGTGGGGCAGGCCGGCTGAGTTATGGAACAATATAACTCTGGAAGAGACAATTAAGCAGCTACCCGAACTGGCCGAAAGTGGCGGTTATAAATTCTGGATAGTAAGAACTTCTGTAAGAACTGAAATTTTTACAATAAATGGTAACTTAGCCGGAGATTTCAGTGGAAGAAATATGCTTAAACCAAATACGCAGCTGATTTTTTCCGATAAAGGAGAGGTCAGGGCTACCACAATCTCGGACAGAGATATACAGATT
>CAYGGD010000022.1:0-23053 GCA_964349315.1 uncultured Muribaculaceae bacterium | reverse complement strand
TAGTTAAATAACTAAAACCAAAGAAATAATTATCTGTAAATGTAGTTACAGATAATTTTATTTCCAAAATTGACATAAGCTGTCAATTTTATTTGAGAATATTGTCAATTATTTGTTAATTCAAGGATATTTATAATCTACTTTTCTATGGCAATTAAGATTTTGGCAACCGGCGATCTTCACATCGGGAAAAAGGCAGCAGCTGCTATTTCCGGAGGCAGTGGATACTCCTCGGGAGAAAACTGGCTGAGAATTGTAAAATGGTCAATAGGTAACAGCGTAAATGCTGTTATGTTATCAGGTGATATTATTGACCGGGATAACAGGTTCTTCGAGGCTGTAGGTCCTCTTCACAATGGCTTTGAATTGCTCAGAGATGCCAACATTCCTGTTTTTCTTGTCTGTGGAAATCACGATTATGATGTTTTGCCTCAGATAGTCAATACAGGTAAATTTCCAAATGTTCATATTCTGGGAGGAGAGGGAGAGTGGGAGGTTAAGAAGTATATTTTCCCCGACGGAACAGTACAGTTTATTGGCTGGTCCTTTCCTGCTCAGTTTGTTTCCGGTGATCCGTTTGATAATTTCAGTATTACATCTTTAATTTCTCCGGAGCTGCCCTCAATCGGGCTTTTGCATACTCAGATTGACGCTGCATCGAGTCCCTATGCACCGGTTTCAACATCCAGACTTACCTCTTCAGTTGTGAACACCTGGGTTTTAGGTCATATTCACAAACCCTGTGACCTGGATGGCGATTTAAAAAAATACTACTACCCCGGCTCCCCGCTTTCCTTGAGTTCCAAAGAGCCGGGAGAACATGGTCCTTTGCTTTTCGAAATAGAAAATAACACCATAAAAAAGCCGGAAAGAGTGCTTCTCTCTCCTCTGAGGTTTGAACAACTTTCTGTGGATGTGACTGGAGCAGACTCCCATCTGATTTTACGAGAGAGAATTATCAATACCCTAAAGATTAAGGGGGAGTCAATTCTGAAATCTCATCCGGAATTAAAAAATATTATTGTAGATCTCATTATTGAAGGAGAACACAATAGTCCCGATACTGTTCAAAAATGGTGTTCGGGCATTGAGGAGAGCCTCGCCCTCAATATTGGTTATTCATTACAGCTGAATGTCCGAAGTATAGACTTTTTATTACATATTCCTATGGATCAACTGATTCAGCTGTCCGGTCAGAATACTCCTCTGGGTGTACTTGCAAATATCATATCTCTGATTGAGCAAGGCAATGAGAATGAGACAATAAACTCAATGGTTAAAGAATGGATTTCAGATTACAACACTATCCTCAGCTCTGCAACCTTCTCTCCGCTAAGTAATGATATCAACACTTCAGATATGCGAGGGAATGAGCTTGAGGAATTTGCAAAGAGAGCAATTTTAAAGGAGTCATACAGGTTACTCGGCACATTGAGAAACCAGAAATCAGTGAATCTATAATGGAAAAATTATTCTTTAAATCACTAAAAATCAGACGAGCTCCGGGCTTTCCCGATGGATTACTTGCGGATGGAAGTGACTCTCTGTCTGAAGGAATCAATATAATTACAGGCCCTAATAGTTCCGGTAAAACAACCACTGCAAATCTGATAAATGATATACTCTGGCAAAACAGGAGTAAAGGGACTTCGGCCGACGGTGAACTGGTTTACAAAGATCAGCAGTGGACTTTTCAGAAAGACTCTGACTATCTCCGTTTTTATAAAAACGGAGAGATTGCAGCTACTCAGTGGGGTGCCGACAAATTGACTCAACAGAATTACAACCTCTCTCTGCACAACCTTATTAATGAGAGTGACGCAGATCTTGCCCGAATTATCGAGAGAGAGTCTGTAGGGGGGTACGATACTGAGGCAGCAGCTGCGGATTTGTCTTATTCAAGATCTGTAAGGAACACCAGAAGCACAGAGTTTATCGATTTTCAGAGTAAAAGAAAAATTGTTCTCGAACTATTGCAAAAGCAGAGCAAGGTTAAGAACGACGAAGCGAAACTGAAATCCCTTTTACAAAGAGAGGCAAGCGCAAGAAAAGCAGCCGGGCTTGAAAGGTTTTATTCTTTGGTGATAAAATATTTAACTGCAAAGCAAAACTGTGACAAAGCAGAAAGCAGACTCGCTGTTTATCCGAAATCTATATCCGGTGTTACAGGCGATGAGCCTGAAACTTTAACACGATTAATTAAAAGATTATCAGAAGAATCCAATGCCATAAGGGAGGCGAGGGATTCAGTTTTGGAGAGTAGAAAAAGGATATCACAACTTGCTCTTAAAGAGGAGATAGAGTCACATAAAATAATTGATATAGAGCAGCGGATAAAAGAGATATCAGCAATTAAACATGAAGTGGCAACGCTTGAGAGTGAAATAGCATCCAATAATGCAAAAAGCTATGAGTTGCTGCAGGGCCTTGGGGTGAAAAATCCTGAAGAGTGGAGTGGTATTGCAATTGATAATTTGTCTAAAATTGATGCGTTTTTCCGTAAATCTTTTGATCTCTATTCTGAGAAGAGAGCAATAGAAGTTGAGATTAATTTTTTGTCGGACAGTACTGAAGAGGATGTTGATGTCGCAGCGATAGAAAAGAGAATTGAAAATCTTAAAGACTGGGTTAATCATTTCAAAAGGAAAAACAGATGGTTCTACAGGTACCTAAAAATTATAGCTGTTTTTTTTGCAGCTGTAACTACTGCTCTCTTCCTGTTGTTTAGCGCTCTGTATGCATTGTCTTTTTTGACTGCTTCAGCAGTGATCTCTATTTGGTTAAAAAGAAAAAAACAGCGCAACAACTTATCTTTGATGAATTTACAGAGTTCTTATTTATCCGTGCAACCTGCTTCGGTTCCGGAATGGAAATTAGAATCAGTATTGTATTCCATTAAAGAGCTTGAAGAGGAGCTCCTGGCATCAAAAATCTTAAACAGAGAAAATTACATAAAGAGGGATAGGCTAAGGAATCTGAGAGTATTACTGGAGAAAATCGAACCCTCTTTAAAGGAAACAGAAGAAATAAGATTGGAGATTGAAATGAGCATAGGCTCTTTGGATATTAACATCGATAACCACTTTACCCTATCTTCTCTTTACTGGTTTTTAAAAAATCTTGATGAATGGAAAAAAGTGCAGTTGTCTCTTGTTGCTGCACGGGCAAGACTAAATTTGCTTAAAAATAATTTGAGTGGACAGCTGGAGTTATGTAATCTGTTTTTTAGGCAGTTTCTGGGAGAGGAGGCGGGTGATTTGATATCTGCAGAAGCACTGTACCGGCGACTGAAAGATGAAAACTCTAAGTTGAAAGAGGCCTTAAATGTGATAGAGAATAATGAGCGACTACATGAGAGTGCCCAACAGAGGATGATCTCCGCTACTTCGGAAATGGATGAGATGTTTGAGAGATTGTCAGTTTCAGACAGGGATGCAGGGGCAGTTAATAAACTGGTTGAGATGCTTCCTAGTTACAGAGAGGATGCAGAGCGTTACAGAGATGCTGTTGTTTCATTAAATTTGATTAAAGCAGAGTTAATGAGTGATTCTTTATTTTCCGATAATGAATCTGTTATAGAAACTATTCCGATTGAAAGGGCTGTTGGATTAAAAGCTGATTACGAAAAAGAGGCAAAGGAGACCGAGGAGATATCTACTCAGATAGCTGAGATAAAGCACTCTGTCAGCTCCTTGATGGAGGGGAATGAACTCGAAGAGGCAATAAATGCAGAAAAACAGTCGCTTGAAAAATTAAATAATCTCTTTCAACTGAATATTCAGTCGTCAACAGGAGCTATAGTCGTCTCCCATATAAAAAAGGTATGTGAAAGTGAGTATCAGCCACAAGTGCTTCAAAGGGCCGATCAGATTTTTTCTTCTATAACCGCAAATCGTTACCATTTAAGGGTCTCAGGAACAAATCAACCACAATTTACTGCTCTTGACAATGTAACACAAAAGGTGCTCTCTTTGGACGAAATATCTACCGGGACAAGAGTTCAGTTGCTCCTCTCTGTGAGAGTTGCTTTTGCAGAGAGTCTCGAAGATGATGTGCGACTACCCATTTTGGCAGACGAATTACTTGCTAACAGTGATGATACCAGGGCTAATGCAATAATTGATGCACTGCTGGGGATTGCTAAAGAGGGAAGGCAAATTTTCTATTTTACTGCTCAGCCCGACGAGGTTGTTAAGTGGACAAAGTATATCGAAGATTACAAAAAAATAAATTACAGAGTTATATATCTGGACATTTCAGAAAAATATGATCTTTTTACTAGTATGACCGGAGAATTACCTTTATCGTATTTAACCGATAACACTCTTATAGTTAGTGAATGCAAGCGTAAGGGAGTCAGGTTATGGGGTCAGTTGCATACTTTTCTGGAAAGGGGAGGGCGTATAGAGAGTCTAAGCACACATGAGTTCAATATGATGAAAAATAAGACAGCCCTTCTTGAGGAGTACAGGCGATTATATACCAGAGGAAGGCCGTCGCGTGTTACGATGGATGTTATTGTGGATTCAGGTATTATTTCTGATACTTTCATTGAACCGGTAAGTGAACAGTTAAAAAGAGCCAATTATGACCCATCTCTGTTTTTATCATTTTTAGAAGAGATTCCCCGATTCAGAAAGGCAACAGCAGAGCAGATTAGAGAGCATTTATATGCTCATAATTTTCTGAATGATGAAATTCCCCTTAAAGATGAAGATCTTGATAAAGAGCTAATTAATATTTCAAGAAGAGTAGGAGTGGAGGAATCAGAAGCTAAAAAATTTATAAATTCGATACCTGCCGGTTATTCGCGGATACAAAAAGTTGAATGACAGTAAAGGTTATTGCTGCAATTGTGATTCCGAAAAAATTAGCATCCAGCTTGTAAGGGAGATCAACTCCCCAAATAATCAAGGTCAAAGTTACTCCTCCACCTGAAATCATTGCCCAAGCTGCTGCTGTGGCAGAGGGTTTTTTTACAAAAAGAGTACCCAGTACCGGTACAAGCAGTCCGGAAACCATAAAGGCATAAGAGTAGAGCATTAATTGCAGAACATTTTGCATATTTGTTGCAAGAGTGATTGCTAGGACACCTATAATAAGAGTGATTAATTGAGGATGTTTAAAATTTCCGAGAATATCTGTTGTTAAATTACCTGAGGCAGCCATTAAACAACTATCTGCTGTTGACATAATTGCTGAAAAATATGCTGACATCATTATACCCATAAACCCCACCGGTAAAATTGTTCTTAACAAAAGAGGCAACCCCAGCTCTGGATCAATAGCATCTCCGGCACTATACCCAATATGAGAAAAGAGACCTTGATCAAAAGCAACTTTTGCAAACATGCCAAGGATAATACCCATAAATGCCATAACAGGCCATTCAAACAAACCGGCAATGTACCATGCCTTTTTTGCCGTTTTTTCGTCTTTACATGCGAAAATCCTTTGGTAGAGAGTCATTCCGACAAACCATATCGGAACAATAGTGATAAACCAGTTAAAAAATTGAACAAAAGTGATATTAGTCATACTTAGGTATCCTGCAGGTAAACTGCTACTTATTGCCTCCCAACCGCCAAGCGATATGTATCCTATTGGAATCCCGATAAATATTAGCCCCACCATAAGGATAATCCATTGAAATGTATCTGTGTAAATTACTGCCTTAATTCCCCCTATTACTGTGTAGGCAACTGCTATTACTCCCATTACAAGAACTGCATTATCAATAGTAATTGAAGGAAATGTTGCAGAGGCAAGTTTTGCTCCGGCCAATATCTGAGAACTGGTAAAACCAATGTAGCCAATAAACGATATTATACCGGCTATCAGAGCAACTTTGGGTGAATAGTGATGGGCAAGAGATTGTGGAAATGTTAGAAATTTTTTACGTTTTGCTATGGGATAAACCTTGGGTATCAGTAGCACAGCGCTGATCCATGCACCGACCAGACCGGTAAAAAGCATCCAGCTACCTGATAGTCCCATTACGAAACCAAGCCCTCCCAACCCTATGGAAAACCCGCCACCGACATCTGTAGCAACGACTGAGAGGCCGATATGTCCTGCTGACATGCTTCGGCCTCCCACGTAGTAATCTTCCTTAGATTTGTTTTTACGCATGAAATAAAAACCTATTCCAAGCATAAAAAGTAGGTAAATAATAAAAATAGATAGATCTATCCAGTGAATTGTCATAATTTAGTTTTTGTGGTTAGCGCAAAACAAATATAACAATTATAAAGGGTGATGCCAAGCAGAAGTGATACTACAAGAGTTTGGTAAATAGGAACAGGTGCAGATCCAACGCAAAAATCCAATAATCCCAGCTATGTACTCCGGGGCTTATTATCAAAGTGTTTGGAATGTCAAGGCGGTTACACTCTTCAGAAAAATCATAAGAGCTTTTAGCTAGGTAATCCTGCGTTCCGCAACTGATAATAAGCATTTTATTACTCCCTTTACTCCCTTTAAGGAGCTCCAGACGGTTAATTGCAGACTCATCATCGAAGTGGTGGTTTGTATTATTATATGGACCAAGCACCTCGCTAATCTGATTCTCTTTTAAACGGCTATTGCTGTCGTGCAGGTTAAGGACACCTGACATGCTACCTGCTGCTTTAAATCGGGAGGGGTCATCTATAAAAATATTAATTGCACCGTGGCCTCCCATACTTAACCCTGTAATAAATGTATTTGCTGAGTTCAGATTATATCTTTTAATTATTAAAGGATATAGCTCGTTGTCAAAGAAGCTCCTCCATTGCATCTTCTCTTTATCAATATTATTAAGGTACCAACTGTTGTAAAAGCCGTCAGGAGTAATAATAATAAAACCATATTTATCGCTGAATTTTTGGATATCTGCTTTTCTGTGCCAGTCGCTGTACGCTCCGCTCCATCCGTGTAATAGAAACAAAGCCGGAGTGTGACAGGAGCCGAGAGGGTTGTACCCTTTTGGGGTGAAAACCAGTACGGAATCATTCCCTTTAAGATAATCAGATTCAATTACAATAAGTTCCTGTGATTGGAGCTTATTAAAAAATAGAGTTGAAAAGAGAAGGCAGGCAGTGAAAAATTTGATTAACATTCTCATTGGATTTGTGTTAAAATTTATCAAAAATACACAAATTTTAGCATACAGATATTTTTTATTACCTTCAAGTGTTGGGAAATCATATGAAAAACAGATACAATAAATCAATTATATATACAGCGATTATTATTGTTAGTGCAGTTGTATACCTTTTTGCCGGCTACCTTTATTATAATAGTCAGAAAAATAGCATCAGGAACGACAGGTACGAAGAGTTGCACAATATTGCTGTTATTAAATCAGATCAGTTGGTCTCCTGGCAGCAAGAGCGGCTGTCTGAGGCCTCATTTTTTACCCGAACCTATCCTTACTCTTTGTACATTAATAAATTTATAAAAGGAAATTCCAAGGCGAAGATTTCCTTAACAGTGCTCTGCCCAGGATAATGAGTAACAACAGATATGTAAATATTTTTGTGCTCGACAGCTCGGGGAGGATTATATTTTCTGTTTATGAGCAGGATAATGATATTAATGAAGTTACATTACAGGGAAGCAGAAATGTTTTCGAGTCTGCCGAAATTAAAGTAATTGATTTCTACTTCTGTGAAGTTCATAAAGAGGTCCATTTAGAAATTATAGCTCCTGTTTTTGATAATAATGAGGTGGTTGCAACCATGGTTTTTATGGTGAATCCTCTTGATAATATCTTCGCCCTAGTTCAGCAGTGGCCGGGCTCGGGCAAAACAGCGGAGAGTATGATTGTCAGGGAAAGGGGTGATTCAGTAGAGATTGTTAACGAGCTTCGTTTTGTACAGGGCTCTTCACTCCAATACCGATTTCCCCTTAGTAAAACTGAGAACCCAGCGGTAATGCCGTTTGTGGGTTACACCGGAATGCAGCAGGGTATAGATTATTCCGGAGAGCGGGTTTTATGTGATATTGTTAAAGTGGAGGGGACCGATTGGTATCTGATTGTCAAAATTGATGAGGGCGAAATTTTTTCTGATTTAAATAAGAGAGGATTACTGATTTCCATTATTACTATATTAATAATCGGAATGTCTGTATTAACAATATCCTGGATTTACAATAACCGGCAAAGAAATTTATACAGGAAAATTGCTGATCAACAAGAAGAATACAAGGTAATTACAGATAATATATCTGATGTTGTTTGGATTGCGGATCTCAATCTCAATATAAAGTATGTGAGCAAGTCAATTGAAAAAATGACCGGTGAATCTGTAGAGGAGCATCTTTCCAAATCTTTAACGGAGAAACTTCCACCGGAATCAATTTCAATTGCGATTAACGCTCTTGAAGCGGAGTTGACCAAAGAGAGAGAGCAGGGAATTGATAAATTCAGAAATCAAATATTTGAGGTACAGCACTATCATGCTGATGGCCATTTAATATGGCTTGGTATGAATGTCTCCTTTTTACGCGATGCATCAGGTAACATAACAGGCGTACTTGGTGTCTCCCGGGATATAACAAATATTAAAGAGACAGAATTTAAACTCAAAGATAAAGTCGATGAGCTTGAAAAGGCAAAACGAGCTACAATTAAACTAATTGAAGATCTTTCTAGAGAGATGGAGGCAAAGGAGAAGTTGGAAAAAGAGAAGTTTCGTCTTTTGGATATAATAGAAAAAAGTGTAAATGAGATTTATCTTTTAAACTCAAAATCATATAAAATTGAATATGCAAATAGGGGGGCACTTTTAAATATTGGCTACTCAATTGAAGAGATGCAAAAATTAGTACCCTACGATTTTACATCAATATCATCAAAAGATGAGTTTGAAAAGCTGATTGAACCTTTGGTGAAAGGTAAAACAAGACAGCTCTTTTTTGAATCGCACCATATTAGAAAGGATGGCTCGATATATCCTATCGAAGTTACTCTTCAGATAATTATGCAGGAACAAGAGTCGCTTTTTTTAGCAATTATAAATGATATAACAGAAATACACTCTGCCAGAGAAAAATTGAAAACTAGCGACAGAATATTTACCCACTCTATTGATATGCTTTCAATTATCGGCATTGACGGTACTTTTATGGTATTGAATCCCTCATGGAAAAAGATATTAGGATGGAGCATACAAGAGTTACAAAAGGTTCCTGTTGTAAACTTTATTCATCCGGACGACCTATCCTGTACAAAAGAGGCACTCCTCTCTCTTTCAAAAGGAGTTGCATTACAGCAGTTTCAGGTTAGGTTCAGATGCCGTGATGGAATGTATAAGTGGTTGTCTTGGAATGCTTTTCCCTATGTAACAGAGGGAGTTATTTTTCTGGTTTCTAGAGATATTACTGAAAGTCGTGCAGCTGAGGATGCATTAAAAGAGAGTGAAGAGCGTTACAGACTTGTACTTAATAATAGTCTTGATGCTGTTATGCTTACTAAGCCCGATACGGGTGAAATAGTGAGTGCAAACAAGGCTGCTTGTGAGATGTTTGAAATGACGGAAGAGGAGATTCTAAAAGTTGGCAGAAATGGTATTATCGATTTGTCAGATTCCAGACTATCCGGCTACCTTAAGATTAGAGAGGAGAAGGGGAAAATTAAAGGTGAGCTGAACTTTGTAAGGAGTGGAGGACGGGTTTTCCCGGCAGAGTTTTCATCTTCAGTTTTTTACAGCAAAAGCGGATCGAAATACAGCACTATGATTGTTAGGAGCATTGAAGAGAGAAAACTGTCGGAGAAAGCTTTAAATGAGAGTCAGTTACGGTATCAGGAACTGATTGACGGAATGAGTGAAACTGTGTGGGTAATATCACTTGAGGGCAAATTACTTGATGTTAACAGGGCGGCAACTCTACAGCTTGGGTACACTAAAGAGGAGTTATTTGATTTGGGTTTAGATGGTATTGATTCTGCTTTAAGTTCAGAGGAAATTGGTTCTCTAGTAGAATCTGTACCGGAGGACAAACTTCATATATTCGAAACAGTACATAAAACTAAAGACGGTAGCAAAATTCCTGTGGAGATTTACTCAAGTATTGTTAACTACAAAGGGAAAAAGGCAATAATGAGTATTGCAAGAGATGTTACTTTGCTCAAAAAAATGGAAGATGAGCTCCGGTACAGAGAGGAGACCATTCGCCTGTTATTTGATTCTACCGCCGAGGGTATATACGGAATTGATCTTGAGGGTAAATGTACTTTCTGCAACAGCTCAGCATTAAAAATACTTGGGTACACTACTGAGGAGGAGGTTATAGGAGAGGATATGCACTTTTTGATTCATCATACAGATATTAATGGGGTTGAATATCCCATAGAGTTTTGCCCGATTCACCGTGCTATATTGGATGGTAAGGGAACTCATTCTGAGAGTGATGTTTTATGGAGAAAAGACGGATCGAGATTTATCTCGGAATATTGGTCTTACCCTATTATCAGAGATAACAGCGCTTTTATAATTGCTGATAAATTCAAGATAGATGCTGTTATAACAAATTTGCTCAGTAACGCAATAAAATTTACTAAAGAGGGAGTTGTGGAGTTTGGAAACTTTGTTAAAGAGAATAAGCTTTTCTTTTATGTAAAGGACACAGGTATTGGAATTCCGCTTAATAAACAGAGTGATGTTTTTAACCGCTTTGTTCAGGTAGACAGTAATTACTCGCGACCTCACGAAGGTTCCGGCTTGGGACTAGCTATTGTTAAGGGGTATATCGAGGCGATGGGAGGTGAAATATGGATTGAATCAGAGCCGGAAAAGTATACGAAATTTATATTTTACATTCCATATATCATTTCCGGCTCTTAACTTTGTGGAGATGGGCGGATTCGAACCGCCGTCCAAACAAACCATCAAAAAGCTTTCTACGCGCTTATCCTCTCTTCTGTTTTCGACTGTAAACTGCCGAAAGGCAGGCCATTTACAACTTATCCTCTGTTTTACTTAGGAGATTTCAGAGGAGTCGATCTCCGCATCCACTCTTTAATGATACCCCATGTGCCGTTCATAGAGGGCAAAAAGACCGGCGGGATACTCGTCTCTGCAGGACCTGGCCGGCAGTGATTAAGCGATTAAGCTGTGCTTAATTACGCAGCGAGTGCATAGTTATTGTTGCCAGTTATGGCTTGTACTCCGGGATTTACGAGCCGGGGATACAACGCTCGGCGTGCTTACTTTCCGATTGTGAATGCTGTCAAAACCAAAACATCCCCAATTAGAACAATTGCAAAGGTACAAAAAAATCAATTAAAGTATGCTGATATAAACCTCCAGGTACCATCTAACAGTGAGATCAGCCCAAGTATCATTATTACTAAACCGGCCACTCTGTTAATTAGAAGAAGCTGCCGGAGCCTGAATTTGTTTCTGAATATATTTATGGAGGTACTTAATATTATCCACCATGAAACAGCTCCTGCAAACACACCGGCCAAAACAGATGAGATAATTTTAAGAGAAGAAGAGCCGTCTATGTCGAGTCCGACAAATGCAAAGAGTCCCAGTATTAAAAATATTGCTCCGGGGTTAGTTACTGTCATAATAACTGAAGATAAAAAATCTTCTAAAAGCTTTTTACCCCCTTTGTTGTGTCTTATTTGTTTAACAGGGTTTGTCAGAAATATCTTAAGGCCGATAATAATAACTGCAAGCCCACCAAAAAAAAGGACAGATTGTTCGTTATTGGTAACAAACTCTTGAATCAGAGCGAGACTAAGAATGGCAAAAGCAGCAAAAAAAGTGTCGGCTATTGACGCGCCCAATCCTGTAACTATACCTGAGATCCTTCCTTTACTAAGTGTTTTCTGAACACATAATACTCCAAGCGGACCAAGAGGAATGGATGCCCCCATCCCTACGATAAATCCTTTTATAAGACTATCAACCATATATTTATGATATCTTTAAATATTTGAGTGATGGTGATTTAACTATTTCACCTATATTAAGCTTATCCCATTTTTCGTCAACAACATTAATTGTTTCTGCTGACGAGAGTGCCATTTCTGGCCATTCACGTATGTGTAATCCCGGTTTTTTTGTTGTAGAATCCATTATAAGCTTTCCTCCTACAAACTGAGAGTCTCTTATAGGATCGCAGTTATTGCCCCATATCCACAGCATTGTATAGAGGTCGTCTTTATCCAGGGTATTGTCAACCAAAATATTAATCAACCCTTTAATATCGGTTTTCTCATATGTAAAATACAGAGTAGGAATATCATTATCAAAAACCGGTGGATTTTGAGATCCGCTCTCTTCGGGAAGCTTTTTTGTGGCATCAAAAAGAATTTTGCCGCCATATCCGCAAGTTGGAGCAGCATGGTCCAGAACATCAAGGGGGCCTCTGCTGAAATGTGTATCTCTGCCAGGCAGGTAATGCTCTTTTAAAGCTTTCATTACCTGAGTATGGTCACGTAACTCAATGTCTGCATCGGTAATAATCATGATTTTGTTAAACATCATCTGGCCTGCCCCCCAAAGAGCATGCGCTACCTTTATCGCCTGTCCGGGATAATTTTTGTCAATTTTAACAAAAGCGAAATTATGGCCTACACCCTCTTCGGGAAGGTGTAAATCAATAATTTCTGGAACCGAAGTAAGTTTTATGGGTGTTAAAAATATTTTCTCTGTCGCAATCGCCATATATTTATCTTCCTGAGGAGGAATCCCGACCAGAGTTGCAGGATATATTGCATCTTTTCTGTGGGTAATACATGTCACATGCAGTAAGGGATAGAGATCTACCGGTGAGTAGAAACCTGTATGATCGCCAAAAGGCCCCTCTTTAACAAGTGGGGCGTTTTTTTCTATATAACCTTCAATTACTATATCGCTGTCGGCAGGTACCTGAATTGGCTGAGTAAGGCAATCTGTTAACAAAACCGGTTTGTTTCTGAGAAAGCCGGCAAGCAGATATTCGTCTATCCCATCGGGTAGTGGTGCCGTTGCACAGTAGGTATAAACAGGATCTCCGCCAAGAGCGACAGCAACCGGAAACTGTCCTTTTTTGTAGCCGGCAAAGTGTCTTGCTCCTGTTTTGTGTCTGTGCCAATGCATACCTAAAGTATTTTCGCTGAATACCTGCATTCTGTACATCCCTACATTTCTTATTCCGGTTTCTGAATCATTGGTATGCACCATCGGAAGGGTTATGAATTTTCCTCCATCTTCGGGCCAACACTTCAGTATAGGGAGTTTCCCGAGATCTGGGGTAAAAAAGACTCTTTCTTGACAAGGAGGATTCCCTTTGAATTTGCCGGGCAGCCATCCTGAAGCCTCTTTTAGTTGAGGAAGAAGCTTTATTTTCTCTACAAAAGAGCTTCTCTCCTTAGTAAACTCCCTTAGCAGATTGTTAAAAGTTAAACTGATATCGTCAAAAGATTCGATTTCTAAAGCGTAACGGATTCTCTTTTCAGACCCCATCATATTGGTCAGGACCGGAAATTGAGTTCCTGTATTCTCAAATAGCAGAGCCTTTCCTCCCCCTTGCTGTTTACTGATTCTGTCAGTAATTTCAGCAATTTCATAATCTGGGCTTACATACTCTTTTATTCTGAGAAGTTCGCCTTGAGACTCCAAAAATTGCACAAACTCAGTAAGACTTTTATACATGTAGATAAGTTTTAGTTATGGTCTGCTGGCCTCCTCTACCAGGTATAACACCGAAGCAAAATTTATGCTACTGTGATAACTGAGGCCAATTTCGCATGTTCTGCTGGTGGAGTATCCATGAGTTGTCTCTTTTGTCTGAACATCCAGATTTCTAAGCCCGTGCTTATTAAGCTCCGGAAGAACAAACCCTCTGTCACCGGCAAAACCGCAACAATTACTCTCTATTTTAACAACATCAGAGGCGCATTGTTTTGCAATTTCATATAAATAGCTCTCTACCTCCATCTTTTTTGCACTGCAAACGGCAAAAACTGATACTTTACGATTGATTTGCTTGATAGTTAGCTTGTCAATCATATGCTTATAGATAAATTCAGCCGGTTCGTACAGTTTTAACCTCTCTCCGAAGTTGCTCTTCATAGTGTAGAGGCATGGACTCATATCGCAAAGGATTGGAATTGTTCCATTTTCCGAGGCTTTTGTAAGTTCTCGCTCCAGTTTATCAGAGGCCTCTTTGCCCGCCTCTGCAAAACCTTTGCTGGAAAAGGCCATTCCACAGCAAAGGGAATTAATATCGTCAGGGTAAATAACGCTGTACCCGGCTCTTTCGAGCAGGATATGGGTAATTTCAGTTAACTGATGCTGGTCTGACATCGCTTTTGACTGTCCCATACTACGATTTATACACGATGGAAAATAGACCACTTTTGCGCTGTTATCCTTTATATTTTTACTACTCTCCACTTTTTTGATTTTAAGCAGGGATGCTCCTTTAGGAAAAAATTCATTCAAAAGAGGAATCATACCGCCGGAGAGATATCTTAAAGCAGAAGCAACAGATCCAAACAACTTTTTACCTGTTACTAATCTGACGTAATAAAGAGAGGTGAGTCCAAACCTCATAACGCCAGTAACCCGGTTCATTTTTTTTGATAGTGAGAGGGCTATTTTTTCAGCCCTTTCGGAGTGTCCCTCATGCCTTAGCTCTTTTACCAGCTTTCCGGTGTCAATATCGAGAGGACATTTTACATAACAAAGACTATCTGTTGCACATGTTGCAAGTCCGCTGTATCTGTATAGTTTATGCATCTCAGCGCACCTGTGGGGCTCCTCGCCGCTCTTCTTTAACCTCTCCATCTCTTTAAAAGCAACAATCCTTTGTCTGGGGGAGAGTGTAAATCCTTCGGATACGCAGGTCGGCTCGCAAAAGCCACACTCCATACATCTGTCAACTGTCTCTCTGGTGCTTGGAATTGGCTTAATATTTTTCAGGTGTACATCTTTATCTTCGTTAAGAATAACTCCGGGGTTTAGAATGCCTTTGGGGTCAAATATCTTTTTAAGCTGTTTCATAAGTGAGTATGCCTGAGCTCCCCACTCTTTTTCTACAAAAGGAGCCATATTTCTACCGGTTCCGTGTTCTGCTTTAAGAGAACCGTCGTATTTGTCCACAACCATCAAAACTACATCGTTCATAAAGCAGCTGTACCTTTCAAGCTCTTTGTCGTGCTGAAAATCTTGATTAAATACAAAGTGCAAATTCCCCTCAAGGGCGTGACCAAAAATAACTGCATCGTTATAATTATGTTTTTTAAATAATGCTATTAAATCGAGTGTCCCTTCGGCCAGACGCTCAATAGGAAAGCAAATATCTTCAATTATCGGAGTAGTTCCTGACTTTCTCATTCCGGCTATGGTTGCAAAAATCTCTTTCCGTACCTTCCATAAAAGTGCCTGCTCATTAGCTTCCTTCGAAAACGACCAGGGGAGTTGTGTGGGAATCTCCCGGATGCTTTGTGTTATTTCGCTGATATTAGCGTTTAGTTTTTCGTCGGAATCGGCTTTTGTTTCTACAAGTATAGCGCAGCAATCCTCTTTCAACTCTTTTAAATAGGATGGAACTCCTTTGGCAGAGTCTACAGAGCGCAGTGCTGCTCTGTCCATTATCTCCACAGCAGTCACTTTTTGCCTCTTTAGAATAATAACCGACCTGCATGCACTCTCTATGTCCGGGTAGACAATAAGAGATAGCGCTTTATGTGGATGTTCCACTACAGTATTGTATGTGATGTCGGAGATAAAACCCAGAGTTCCCTCGGATCCTATCAGCAGGTGCTTAATGATATCAATTCCGTCGCTGTAGTCTACCAGGGCATTTAAGCTGTAACCTGTGGTATTTTTAATCTTAAATTTGTGGGCAATTCTATCCCGTAATTCAAGGTTGTTTTGAGTTTCAGCAGCAAGAGTTTCCAGCTCTTTAAGCAAGGGGCTTTTCGTGCTTTTGAATGCCTCTGTGCTTACTGAATCGGAAGTATCTAAAATAGTACCATCGGCAAAAACAACCCTGATATCGGCCACTGTTTTGTAAGAGTTCTCACTGGTTCCGCAACACATTCCGCTGGCATTATTTGCTGCAATGCCTCCGATCATTGCACTTTCAATTGAAGCAGGATCTGGCCCGATTTTTTTCCCGAACTTAACGAGTAATTTATTTGCGTCACCACCTCTGATACCGGCCTGGAGTTTTATTTTATCTCCTGAATCCAGAATTGTGTGCCCGGTCCAGCCGTGTGTTGCAACAACGAGAACAGAGTCGGTAATGGCCTGACCTGACAAAGATGTGCCGGCTGCTCTGAATGTAAGCGGAATGTTGAAGATGTCTGCAGATTTAATTACATGGCATAGCTCCTGCTCACTTTGTACTTTTACAATAAGTTTTGGGATAAGTCTGTAAAAAGAGGCATCTGAACCAAAAGCAAGTGTGCTTAAAGAGTCGTGAAGCAGTCTCTCTTTTGGAATAAAAACCGACAACTCTTTGTAATAATTTAAATATTTACCTGATATCATTGTTTATAAACTCGTTAAGTTTTATTGTGTTAATACCTTTCCGGACTATAATCTTATTTTTATCCAGTAGATATGTTTGGGGAATAAATTCAGTTTCGAACAACTTATGAAGAGGTATTGGGTTTTTTGAACTGTAGTAATATACCGGCCAGGGAATACTCTGATTTTTGAGATACTCTTTAAGCTGAGTAAGGTCATCTCCGGTATAAACAGAGATCACTTTTACTCTTTTTCTCCTGAGAGAGCGGTGTATTTTTTTAAGCTCGTAATTGAAAGGGGTACATATCGGACAGTCGGGACTAAAAAAGTAGAGATAGATGTATTTGCCTTTAATTTTGTGAAGCTTAATATCTTTACCCCGACTATTTGTTAGGATAATATTTTGAGCTACAGCTCCTTCCCGGTTGTTTATGATTTTCTCTTTAATTTGTGGAACTCTGGAATTTATAAACCATTCATCAAACCACAACTCTCTGTTTGGCAAAATAAACATATCGGCAGTGTAGAGAGCGGCCTCTTTGTTGAATTGTTCCGGAGATGCGGCAAGATATTCAAAAATGTGAAAAAAGAGAGCATTGTACATCTCGATATTCTCCTCGATAACTCTTTTGGAAAGAGGTACAAGTGCATCGTCAATCTCCTGTTGTTTTGAAAAATCAAAAAGTGAAAGATACTCAGGTACAAAAGCTTCAGCTCTTGTATATGTAGAGGAAAGCATATCCTCCCTTGAGGCCAGTAACTCTTTTAGAGTATTATTGTTGAGTTTGCGGCCAATAATCTCCTTTTGGCTATCTATAAGAAGCATACTTGGAGTAGAGAAAACACCGTACTGCCTTAAAAAATCGCTTTTATTTTCCGGGTCGTATACAAAATGCCAGTTTTCGAAATTATCGCTACTGCCGGAATCACTCTCTCTTAAAATAAATGATTCAAAATTATCTCTGTTGCTTTGAGTATACACTGCATATACGCAAATTGAAAGATGGCTGTATTGGTCTATTATTTTTTTAAGTTCGGGCAGACCCTCCCTGCAAGCAGAGCAGTTATGATCGAAAAAGTATATTAGGATGTATCTGCTTTTTATTGAGTGAAGAGACAACTCGTTGCCCTCTAATTTTGTAAGAGTCAGTTCGGGAGCAGTTTTCCCTATTAGTGAATTTTTATGAAAGTCTACATAAAGCTGCAAAAGATCTTTCTCTGCCGGATCATCCCACTCCAGTCTCTTATTTAAAAAATAATTCTCTGCAATATAGACTGCTACATTTTCATATCCCATAACTGATGTGCCAGCAAATCTTATGAAAAGCAGCCTTGCTACAGTTGACTGATCTTCTTTGCTCTCCAGAGATTCAATCAGGCGTGAAGTTGCATTTATCAAAGAATCAGGAATAGCAGGAATATCAGAGAAGTATTGATCAAACCACCCGATCTGGTTGCTGACCTGAGAAGATAGTGACCAGGGGAATAGGAGGATTACACATATCAAAATAGTATGTAAATACCTGACTATCATTTGAGTTTGACTCCTTTTGCCATAAATGGAGTAATATCACCTCCGTTTACCATAACATCCCTAACAACGGATGATGTTACAAACGAAAATTCGTGATCGCAAGGTATAAACAGAGTTGTAACCTTAGGATACATTTTTGAGTTTGCCTGTGCTATTACCCGTTCAAGTTCGAAATCGGTGGTTGTTCGCAGTCCTCTGACAATAAACTCAGCTTCCACTTTTTTACAGAAACTGACTGTCAGCCCCTGAAAACTCTCCACATAAATATTATCCAGACCAGATACAGATTGGTTTATAATATCAATTCTTTCCTCAATTGAAAATAGACCACTCTTTTGCATATTGTAGCCTATTCCAATGTATAATTTGTCAAATAGTTTTAACGCAGATTTTACAACATCGAGGTGTCCTATTGTAAAGGGATCAAAAGATCCTGGAAAAACGGCTATTCTCTTCATAATCAAAGAATATTATTCGATTTCTATTTCACATTCAAAAACAAAGGTTGCAGGACCTTTTAAAACCACATTGGTATATCTGTCGTTGCCGATATATCGGAACAGAACATCAAGATTCCCACCTCTTGCCTTAACTTTTGCTGTGATATCCAAAGGGTAGTTGTCGTCTTTTCCGTATCGTGTTATATGATTTTTGTTCAAAAGCCGGTGGTATGCAATAGCTGATGCTGTAACACCTGTTCCACATGCATAGGTTTCGTCTTCGACACCCCTTTCGTATGTTCTTACCGAAAGTTCAAGCGGACTTCCCGGTTCGAGAGATTTGCTCCACCCGGTAGAGTCTTTTCCCCAGTTACCCTGTACAAAGTTCACATTGGTTCCTCCCGGAAAAACCGGATGGTATCTCCAAAGTCTTCCCTGACCCAGTATGTCGTAATTATCAATATCATCTATAAAAATAACGAGATGAGGTGAACCTGTATTTAAATAAAAACTTTTGGGAGAGTGTTCTTTAACCTCCTTAACATCAATCATTCCCAGCTCTACTTCGCACGTTTTAGGAGTTAGTTTTAAAACTTTTGCAGTATGTTCTCCGTCGGTGGCAAGGAAACGAAATTTTTTTATTCCCCTGTGTGCTGCAAAAGCAACAAGGCATCTTCCTCCGTTTCCGCACATCGATCCTTCATTGCCATCGGAATTAAAATACTTCATTGTAAAGTCGTAGTTCTCTCCTTTTCCCAGATACATTAATCCATCTGCCCCTATGCCAAATCTCCTGTCACACAGGCGTTTAATTTGATTGGGCGTTAGGTTGAACTCATTATTTCTGTTATCTAAGATAACAAAATCATTGCCGGCTCCCTGGTACTTGTAAATCTTAATTTTCATCGTATGGCCTCATGTTTTCAGGTTGTTCAGTAAATAGAGTTGCTTCTCCTGTTTCGTATGCTTTTTCATGATTCAGAAGGAAACTCTTTTTATCAATACCTATGTTAAATCCTGTAAGTTTATTATGTGCTCCTATAACCCTGTGGCATGGAATAACTATTAAAAGCGGGTTCATTTTACAGGCCATTCCTACAGCGCGGTGCGCCTCCTTTTCTCCTATCTGCCTTGAAATATCACCGTAACTCTTAACTTTTCCAAAAGGAATCATACTAAGTTCTTTCCAGACCTTTTGCTGAAAGTCGGTTCCTCCGGTGCTTATCGGAAGATTAAAACTCTCTCGTTTGTTCAAAAAGTACTCCTCCAGCTGCTGTTTAGTGTCGGTCAGTACTTTAGGCAAATTTGCGGGAATAACGCTGGTTTCGGGTCTGTCGGTATACTTGACCTCCAGTAAAAAATCGTTATTGGATACTATTTTTAGGTTTCCTATCGGACTTTTAATTATTATAGAGAATCTCTCATTTTTTCTGATTAAGTTGTATTCGTTTATCATTGAGTGTGCCACTCTTTGAGAGGCCCCCTCGCCACCCAGCATCTCTTTAATCTTTTCGTATTTGTGGAATATTTTATCTCTCCGTTTGGGATTCATAAGTGATTTAAGCTCTGCTCTGATTTTTGCCGGTGTGCAGTCGTGCTGTAAAAGCTCTTTTACAAGAGGTTCGTTTAATATAAGATTAACAAGACTTACATATTTTACTTTAACCAACATTTTTGCAATCTGAAAGGAAATTTCGTTTCCTCCATAGCATACAACCTGTGGTGTGCCAAGTAGTGCTGCTTCGAGACTGGCTGTCCCCGAGGAGAGAACAGTAGCTTTGGAGTGTTTTAATATTGAGTAGGTTTCGCCAAAGAGCAGACGTATGTTTGTGCCCTGCAAATATTTTGAGTAGCTCTCCTCTGTTGTCGAGGGGGCACCCGCCAAAAGGAAGTTATGTTCTGGAAATTCTTTTTCCAACTGAACCATTTTTGGCATTAAAAACTTAATTTCCATTGTCCTGCTGCCGGCAAGAAGAGCAATAATGGGTTTGTCGTCAATACCAATACGAGCTCTGAACTGAGATTCAGTTTCTGCATGACATTTACTACTGTTAATGGAATCTATTAAAGGGTTTCCGTTATATATGGCTTTAACCCCATGTTTTTTAAAGTATTCAATTTCAAAAGGAAAAATAATAAACAAGCGGTCAATATCCCTTTTTAGATATTTAATTCGGCTCTCTTTCCATGCCCATACTTTTGGCGAGATATAGAAAAAAACTCTGATATTGTGCCTCTTGGCAAAGCGGGCAATTCTGAAATTAAACCCGGGATAATCAATAAGAATTAGTAGATCGGGTTTGTAATTTAACAGATCTCTTTTACAGTAGGAGATGTTAGAACTTATTTTGACAATTGAGGCAATTACCTCTGCAAATCCCATAACGGCAGTCTCTTTGTAGTGACGGACAAGATCTCCGCCCTGCTCCTCCATAAGTTCCCCTCCCCACACCCTGAACGAAGCTTCAGAGTCGGCTGCTTTAATCCCTTTCATAAGATTAGAGCCATGAAGGTCGCCAGAGGCTTCTCCTGCAATAATGTAATATTTCATGGCATTTGCTTTTTTATTACTTATATGTTCCAAAGCTTCTGCAGACGGTCAATTTCGTTGTAGTCTGTATTATCTGTTTTATGAGGAACTATACTGATATAGTTGTTTGCTACTAAGTTGTGGTCTGCCTCAGAGTCATCCGGTTCCTGGTTAAAAAACTCACCGGTCATCCAGTAGTATTTAAACCCATAAGGATCATTTCTCTCTTCGAACTCTTTTATCCACTGACCTTTGCCCTGATGAGAGAATCGTACCCCTTTAATTAGCGAGGCATTAACTGCAGGGATATTTACATTGAGGTAAATATCAGGGTTTGGGGGATTATTAAGGAAATTGTCTATAATTAATTTCCCGTATTCAACAGCTGCAGAAAAATCGGCATCAGAATCGTGAGAGGAAAGCGAGAAACCTATAGATGGAATACCATAGACAGTGCCTTCGGCAGCAGCCCCTAAAGTGCCTGAGTATAAAGATGCTATGGATGCATTTGAGCCGTGGTTTATTCCTGATACCAGCAGATCTGGAGCTTTGTCAGAAAATATCTGGTTCATTGCCATTTTAACGCAATCGGCAGGGGTTCCGGAGCAGGCAAAGATTTTCAGCCCTTTTTCACTTTTGAGCTCCGTTAACCTCAGTGGCTTACCAATTGTCAGGGCTGCTGACATTCCGCTTTGGGCCTCGAAAGGTGCCACTACGGTAAGATCGCCATAGGGACGCATCATCTCTGTAAGGATACCTATACCTTTTGCCTTTACACCATCGTCATTTGTTATAAGGATTTTTCGCATAGAGTTGAGTAGTTGACTTTTTAATTAATTGCGAAGTTAGCATTTTTTGGCCGGATTTTTGTTTATATTGTAATATAATATTTTTAAAAATTATTATCTTTGCAGCGCCCTTTTGCAGGCAGTATTTCTGTAAGATATTCAAACTAAAATAGATTCGATATGAGTAAAATTAAAGTAGGTATTAATGGTTTCGGCCGTATCGGCCGTCTGGTGTTTCGTGCAGCTCAAGAGAGAGATGATATTCAGGTTGTTGCAATCAACGACCTTATAGATGTTGATTATATGGCCTATATGTTAAAATATGATACAGTTCATGGACGTTTTAACGGGTCTGTAGAGGTTAAAGATGGAAAACTTATAGTTAACGGATTTCCTGTCAGAGTTACTTCGGAAAAAAATCCTGCAGATTTAAAATGGGGTGATGTAGGTGCCGATTATATCGTTGAATCTACCGGTTTATTCCTCACAAAGGAGAAGTGTCAGGCTCATATTGATGCAGGAGCAAAGAGGGTAATTATGTCTGCTCCCTCAAAGGACGATACTCCGATGTTTGTTTTTGGTGTAAATCATAACAAATACGCGGGAGAAACTTTTGTTTCCAATGCTTCCTGTACTACCAACTGTCTTGCTCCTATAGTAAAAGTGCTGAATGATAACTTCGGAATAATTGAGGGTTTGATGACAACAGTACATGCTACCACAAACACTCAAAAAACAGTTGATGCACCTTCTGCAAAAGATTGGAGAGGGGGGCGTGCTGCTTCGGCAAATATAATTCCATCTTCTACAGGTGCTGCCAAAGCGGTTGGAAAAGTTTTGCCTGAGCTTAATGGCAAGCTAACCGGGATGTCTTTCAGAGTTCCGACAGTAAATGTGTCAGTGGTGGACCTTACATGCCGTTTGGAAAAATCTGCCTCATATGATGATATCAAAGCGGCGATGAAGAGCGCCTCGGAAAATGAACTGAAAGGTGTACTCGGATACACTGAAGAGGCCGTAGTTTCAAGCGATTTTATTACTGATCCCCGCACTTCTGTATTTGATGCAGAAGCAGGTATTATGCTTAACGAACATTTTGTAAAGGTTGTGGCGTGGTACGATAATGAGTGGGGTTACTCCAATAAAGTACTGGATATGCTGGCCTATATGGCTTCTGTATAATATTTTATTTTTAATTCAGAGGATGCCAAATCGTAAGATTTTGGCATCCTCTTGTTTTATTATATATATATTTGCACTTTATTTAACAGTTATGGGTATTCGAAAGAAAATCTTTCTTG
>CAYGGD010000021.1:0-23077 GCA_964349315.1 uncultured Muribaculaceae bacterium | reverse complement strand
TAATAATATGGGAGCAAATTTCGATTTCAGGAAGTATTTATCTCGGGTTGTCAAATACCTGGTTTACCTAATTATAATACTAACCATTATCATTGGCATTTTTTCTCTTACAAGTGATACCGGGTTTAGCTACAGTAACCTCTTCCGACCAGGAACCGGGTTTCAGATTGCAGTTTTCCTTGTTGTTGTGTCTATTATATACCCTTTTTTCGGATACGCAACAAAAAAGGTATATCTGAACAAAAGTTACGAGCAGGATAAAGTAAAAATCAAGGATGTTTTTGAGAGAAATAACTACAAAATGGAGTGCGAAGGGGCAGATTTTGTAAAATACAGGCCTAAGTCACACTTTTTACGGGTGATGAGAATGTTTGAAGATACCATTACACTTAGTTTCTCCGATAATCCTATATCTCTGGAGGGTCAGAGAAAAGATGTCTACCGTATTGCCCGTATGATTGAGTACGCCATCAGAGACGACCGTAACGACGACTAAGCTATCTTTCGTACAAACTTTGATTCCACACCGGCTCAGACAAAACACTCTCATGCTTTAATTTAAATGAGAGGTATGTTATTTTAATTCCCTTTGAAAGAAACTCTTTTTCGTAACGGGTTTTAATTGATAATAGGTCGTCGGCTCTTCCGGTGCCGTAAATATCGTCGTTAGCCTCAACAAGCTCTAACCCGTTTTGCCTTACCAGCTGAAGTGTGTAGTTGTGTAAAAATGGGCTGTCGGTTTTTAGATGTACCACTCCTCCATTTTTAAGAAACTTGCGGTATCGCTCCAAAAAGAATGATGATGTAAGCCGGCGGTTCTCTCTTTTCATCTGAGGATCGGGAAAAGTAATCCATATTTCGGAAACTTCGCCGTCACCAAACACAGACTCTATAAACTCTATTCTGCTCCGAACAAATGCCGCATTGGTAATTTTTTGCTCTGTAACTGTTTTTGCACCCCGCCACATTCTTGCACCCTTAATGTCTACTCCAATAAAGTTAATGTGAGGGTATTTTTGTGAAAGTTCTACTGTATATTCTCCTCTTCCGCATCCAAGTTCCAAAACAACAGGGTTGTTGTTTTTAAAGTGATGCGAGTTCCACTTACCTTTCATGTAATAGGGAACACGAAAAACCTCTTCGAAATCGGGTTGGTATAAACAATCAAAACTCTCGTTTTCGCGGAATCTTTTAATTTTATCTTTCCCCATGCTGCTTACTGGTAATTATTAATCCCAAATGACCGGTGCACTCATCTGTTAATAAAGAGTTGGCCGGCTTAATATTAAATCGCCACAAACCTATTCTGTTAAAAGAAAACTCCTTTTTGTACAGCCATTTATAGTCTGACCACAATCCGCTTTTAACCTCTTTAATGGCAGATGAGTCGCTCAGATTAAAAGTGTGCTTGACAGAATAGTTTGATCCATCAGGAGTATTTGTATAAATGGTAACCGGCAGACTATCCGATATAAACATCTCAGGTACCCTAGCATAAAAGTAAACAGTGTACAGCAAAGTGGTGTCAGAACACACGAAATTGCTGTAATAACTACCGGACAAAGAGGTTTTACCTTTATCTGAACAAGAGACAAAAAGTAAAAAGAAAACCAGAATAACCGGAAATTTAATTCTCTCTGTTATTTGAATCATTGCCCCCTCTTTTTCTGTTACCCCTGTTTTTTTGTTTTTTGGAAGAACGCCCCTTTTCTGCCGACCTTGCGTCGAAGCGCGATATACTCTCTTCGCCTGCCGCACTCATAAACTCAGGCGACTTAACCTCTTTTCTGGGATTTATATCAGGAACCTTTACCCCTTTTCTGTTAAGACGGATTATCTCTTTTACCCTCCCGGCATCCAAAGGAAACATATTGGTCATACTGTTCTGCTCGTACGAAAACCACATAACTGCTTTCAGAGTGTCTGTCTTTACAAGATATGCCGGCCCCTCTTCTGTTTCCAAAGGGCCTCTGAGTGACGGGATATTAATATGGGCGTCTATGTAAGCTGCTGCCTCATAATTAATACAACACTTGAGTTTGCTGCACTGACCTGCAAGTTTTTGCGGATTCAGCGAAAGATCCTGGGTTCTTGCTGCCTGCGTTGTAATAGATTGAAACTCTGACATATATCTGGCACAGCAAAGCTCCTGTCCGCACACTCCAATGCCTCCTATAAGCCCTGCTTCCTGCCTGGCTCCGATTTGCCTCATTTCAATTCTTATTCTGAACTCATCTGCAAAAATTCTGATAAGCTGCCTGAAATCGACCCTTTCGTCAGCAATGTAATAGAATATAGCTTTTGTACCATCGCCCTGAAATTCTACATCGCCAATTTTCATGTTTAAATTAAGCGAAGCGGCAATTTGTCTTGAACGAATCATTGTCTGGTGCTCCCTTGCAATTGCCTCCTGCCATCTTTCAATGTCAAGGATTTTTGCTTTACGGAAAATCTTGCGGAATTCGTAATTACCAATATCTATGTTGTTTCTTTTTAATTGTGATAAAACAACAGGCCCGTTAAGAGTAACAATACCCACATCGTGGCCGTTTGCTGCCTCTACAACAACAATGTCTCCGACTCTAATCGGCTGACCGGAATCGTTTCGGAAAAATAGTTTTCGGGTATTTTTAAATCTTACCTCAAACAAATCGCGGGTAAGTTCGTCAGGTATATCTTTAAGCCAGTCATAAACACTTAGTTTACAACAGCCCGGGTTAAAATCGCACTTAAGCTCCCCTTCAGGTGTTCTATAGGTAGTACTACCTCTGGTACAATCGTATTTTTTTTCTAACTCATCCATAACACTCCTCCAAAACTACAAAGATAAAAAAAAGCGGTTACTTAAATCGGCAAAGATATATTTGGAGTTTACATTACGGTTAATATCCTGTATTGCATCATTAACAGCATTGTACGCTTTATTATAAAAAGTTGGTTTTAAGCGTCCGCTCCACTCTTTTATAAATTTTAAATATTCGTGCGGAACATTTGCAACATCCTCTGCACCACACGAAACCATAAGAGAACGCCTTAAAAATTCGAGAAGATATTCACAAAACTCCTTTTGGTACTCTCTGCCTCCAGAGGCAATCTCTTCCCAAAAAGAGATAACCTTCATAAGGTCTTTGGAGACACACCCTTCCAAAAGAGATGTTAGCGACTGGTCAAAAACCAACTTTCTTTCGGAGTCAGCAATCATCATGCGCGCTTTTGTTATGCTCCCTCCCGATATTTTAGCCCAGAAAGCGGCCTGATTGTTATCGGTGTCAAACTCGGCAATCAGCTCCTGTATCATATCCTCTGGCTCAATAGGAGGTACCCGAAAAATCTGACAGCGTGACAATATTGTGGGGATAACTCTCTCCGGCGACTCGCTTACCATAAAAATGTATGTCTCCGGTGGTGGCTCTTCAATAAGCTTAAGGAGTTTATTAGCTGCCTCCTGATTCATCCTCTCAGGAAGCCAGATAACCATAAATTTTGCTCCGCCCTCAAAAGACCTCAGACTCATTTTTTTTGAGATAAGGGCAGCCTCATTAACCCCAATTATTCCCGATTTATTTTCGACCCCTATGTGTCTGTACCAATCTTGCTCTGTAAAATATGGATCTTGAGTTATTATCTCTCTCCATTTAGCTGCAAACAGATCGCTTACCGGCTTTTTTTCCGAGGTTATCTCCTTAGTTGAATTAACCGGCATTGCAAAATGGAGGTCGGGATGGATTAGCTTGGCAAATTTGTTACATGAGGGACAACTGCCGCATGAATCTGTATCATTTTTATTGGGACAGGCGATATAGGCGGCAAAAGCCACGGCTAAAGGCAATGCTCCAAAGCCGCTCTCCTCCCAAAACAGAATTGCATGGCTAATCCGGCTCTCTTTTTCAAAAGAGATTAATCTGTTTTTTATTTTATATTGTCCTGCTACCTTAGCAAATTGCATCTCTATTTTTGTTCAAAGATAACCATTTCACACTGTTTACAATCGAATTCGAGACGGAATGTCCGGCGGTTATTGTGTATATATAATGGCTCTGCAGGCAGATTGCTCCCTTTTTGCCTCGGACATAAATTTTGCTGATATCTTACACAGTATTTACAACGCATCAACTCTGCCTCTTGAAATGGAGAAACTTCATATGCATCCCCTTTTACATCAGCTCCCAACTGAGCGTAAAGCTCTTTTGAGAGTGAATTTGATATATTGTAACGATAATCGGCAACCACCCCTTTTAGCAACCTGCTATTAAGAGGGAGCTCCGCTGTGGTTTTCGGTCGGCTATCTGTACATAGTGCCTTTTGTTGTAAAATATCTGCCAGCTCCCGGCGACTCCGATTAAGCTCTGATGTTCTGTAAAAGTACTGTTGATCGGCATAATAGGAGGTAACTTTAAACGAATAATCTCCCGACCTCTTTTGCAGTTGACTTTTTATAAGGGCAGCCGCCTTTGCTGCATCCTTTGCCAAATCTAATGGTGTTTCAACTATTACACTTGCAGTTAAGCCACACTCCGACTCTGCAAAAAGTGTAGTTTTGCCCTCCTTGCATTCAAAGGTCAAACAAACATCTATCACTCTACCGGGCTGGTTTTTCTCTACCTGCGACTCAAAAAAATGATTGTAATTTCTATATATTGCCGAGTTTAAACTCAAATCAAACTTGCCGTTTGTTACAATGGAACCCTGTCCTGCAACACTTGCTCTTACACCTGTCTCCATGCCTTCGGGCGATATTATATGAAAACCATCTCCATTACTGATGCTCTTTCCGGAGTTATGTCCGATTACTGTATTACCACGGTTGTCAACAGTCAAAGATGTTATTTTTCCCATAAACTCACCCTTGGGTTTGGCGCTTTGTCCACTGCCCCAATCTTCTCTGGCTCCTTTTATATACAGCTTGGTGTAGCCTCTGTTAAATGTAGCTGAGGGATCAGGAGTAAACCCTCCGTGAATACTACCATATGAGCCCTTTTTATACTCTCCGTTTTTCTCAATAAAATTATCTATAGTGGTCCGGTAATGGCGAACTATGTTGCTTACATAGTTTTTATCTTTCAGTCGCCCTTCAATTTTAAACGAAGATATTCCTGCAGAAACAAGCTCTGCAATATTATCGGATAAATTTAGATCTTTCAGCGATAAAACCGGCGACTCTTTTTGCAATATAACTCCCTGCTTGTCGGTAAGTGTGTACAACGACCTGCACAGCTGGGCACACTCTCCACGGTTTCCGCTTCTGCCAGTAACCCTGCTGCTGATATAACACTGTCCGCTGTACGATACGCACAGAGCTCCGTGTACAAAACTCTCCAAATCTACAGAGGTGTTTTCTCTTATTTCCTTTATCTGTTTCAGCGATAATTCCCGTGCAAGAATCAGTCTTTGAAAACCGAGCTTCTCCAGTAAAATTGCCTGAGAAACAGTTCTGATATTTGTTTGGGTAGAGGCAAACAGGGGAATGGGAGGCATTCCCGCCTTTAGCAGACCTAAATCTTGAATTATAAGAGCGTCGCATCCACAATTATAAGCTTGCCTGGCAATCTCCACTGCCTGCTTAATCTCTGTGTCGTACAAAATTGTATTTAACACCAGGTAAATTTTTACTCCGAATTTCCTGGCATAGCCAACAAGGCTTTCTACCTCTGAAATGGAGTTACCGGCTGCCTCTCTGGCTCCGAAAGCAGGGCCTGCAATATAGAGAGAATCGGCACCGCAATTTATAGCTGCAATGCCGATTTCTCTATTTTTTGCCGGAGCTAAAAGCTCTAATTTCTTTAGTTGCACTTTAACTGAGTGTTCACCTTATACTCTGCTATTTGTTTGTATGTAGCATCATTAACGAGTTGCTTGTAATATCCGCATGCCTTTGCATTGTCATTTTTCGCTTCATAAGCCACAGCCAAATTGTACAAGATACTGTTTCTGTCTCTTGCATTTGGTTCGCTCAAAAGATAACTGTCTAAAGCAGCAATTGCTTCGTCATATTTCTTTAGCTGAACACCTGCTAAACCAATTAGTTTATGACCGTTTGAAGTTTCGTTATATTCATTTGCCTTTTTTGCATTCTCAAATACATCGGCCCATGCTCTTGTTCTTGATGCTGCTGCAGATCTTCTTAAATAAATAACTGCAAGTTGTCTTGGAGCATTGTCGGCATCTCCCATTTCGGCGGCTTTCTCAAATGCCTCAATTGCCTCTTCTTCCTGATTAAGGCGGCTGTATGCCAAACCCATTCTCAAATAGGCAGCACTGTTTTCAGGTTGTAATTCAATTACTTGTTTAAAACCCTCAACTGCTCCTTCCAAATTACCGTCGTTAAGCAAATTAGATGCATTAACCAGCAGTAACTGAGGGATAAGATCTTCTGCCTCTTCAACCACATCTGCGGCAGAGACAACTTTTGCACTTTCGATCGCTTTTTTCAATTGAACAACAGCTTCGCCTACTTCACCCGAGGATGCAAGACCTTTTCCGTACCTGAGATAAATCTGAGGCAAAACCTCTTTTACCTCTTTTACCAAAGCATCACCCTCTTCGCCACGATCTTCTGCACTTAGAGCATCAAGCATTTTAAGCGCCTTGTTAAATGATTCAATGGCCGCAACAAAGTTGCTTTCACTCAGGGCCGTAGCGCCTGCATTGTACATATCTGTAGCCGCTGCCATATCTTGCCCGTAAACATTTATTACGGAGATAACGGACATCAGACACACGACCAAAAATGTCTTGATTTTTTTCATCTGAATAGTTTTAATTTAAAAATGTATTTTCAGTTTGACGTAACCACAAAAGTAACAAAAACTAACTTATCGTCCAAAAATTATATTTACATTTGTATCATCTTAAAAATCAAATCAACTTGATAATCTTATGAAACGACTATTAACAATTGTAGCTATGCTTTTTGTTCTGACCGGAGCAATAGCACAGATGCCGCAGGCCCTCCCGTTAGACCCAAAAATTCGCAGTGGTCAACTGGAAAACGGCCTCACCTATTTCGTGATGCAAAATGCCGAACCAAAAGGACAAGCAGAGTTTTACATCGCTCAAAAAGTTGGTTCTATTCTCGAAGAGGAGAACCAAAGAGGTCTCGCTCACTTTCTGGAGCATATGGCCTTTAACGGAACCAAGCACTTTCCCGACAACAAGGTTATCTCATACCTTGAAACTATCGGAGTAAGATTTGGTTCAAATCTTAATGCCTACACTTCAATCGACCAAACTGTGTATAACATCTCTGCAGTCCCTGTAAGAAGAGAGGGCATCATAGACTCTTGTCTTCTTATCCTACACGACTGGGCTGCTGAGATTCTGCTCGAAGAGCAGGCGATTGACGAGGAGAGAGGCGTAATTCGTGAAGAGCTCCGCACTCGCAACAACGCTCAAATGAGAATGATCGAAGAGATGTTGCCAGATATGTACCCGGGCAGCAGATATGCTCACCGTCTTCCTGGTGGTCTTGTAGAGGTTGTTAACAACTTCACCTATGACGAGCTGAGAGATTACTACCACAAATGGTACCGTCCCGATCTTCAAGGCATTATTGTTGTTGGAGATATCGACCCCGTTGTTATTGAAGAGAAGATAATCAAACTTTTCGGAGCTATTCCAAGGCCGGTTGATCCCGCACCAAGAACAGAGTTTGAAGTTCCCGACAACAAAGACCCTTTGGTTGCCGTAGCAAGTGATCCTGAAGCAACCTCAACCAGTATTATGCTAATGTACAAGCAGGATGTACTTCCAAAAGAGTTTAGGCCTACTGCCACTTCGTTGGTTTTCGATTACATGACCTCTATGGTTACCAGCATGCTGAATGCCAGACTTTCTGAAATTTACACTAAGCCAAACTCTCCTTTTACTTTTGCCAATTCATATTATGGCGACTTTTTCGTAGCCAACACAAAAGCGGCTCTAACAATTTCTGCCGGCGCCAGAGATGGTGAAACAGAAAAAGCTATTGCCGCGATTGTACAAGAGGCCGAAAGAGTTAAAAGATTCGGTTTTACTCCGTCAGAACTTGAGAGAGCAAAGGCAAATTATTTAAGCAGGCTCGAGCAAACCTACAATGAGAGAGAAAAACTCAGCAACAACTATTTTGTTCAGCAAATTCTCAATCATTTCCTTACCGGCGAAGCTCTTCCGGGAATAGAAATGGAATATGCACTAATGCAGCAAATTGCTCCAGCCATAACCATAGACCAAATTAACACATACGCAATGTCTTTGCCTTCGGACGACAATGTTGTTATTGCAGTTATGATGCCTCGTAAAGAGGGATTGGAGATACCTTCAAAAGATGCAGTTCTCGAAGCTTATTCACTTGCTCACGATGCCGAACTTGAGGCCTACGCCGAAGAGATTTCCGACGAGCCGCTTGTTTCAAAAGAGCCAACTCCCGGAAAGATTATCTCTGAAGTTAATGAGCCAATGAGTGGCGGAACTATATGGAATCTCTCCAACGGAGCTACTGTAATTATTAAAAAGACCGACTTCAAAGAAGATCAGATTCTTTTCAATGCTTCAAGCAGAGGAGGATACTCACTTTTCGACCGCGAAGATTTAATAAGCACAAAGGTTGTAAGCGATGTCCTTTCGATTGGTGGTCTTGGTAACTTCAGTGCTACTGACTTAAGAAAAGTCCTGTCAGGTAAAAATGTTTCGGTTCGCAGTAATGTTGGAGTTGCCAGCGAAGCTGTAAGTGGCTCATCTACACCAAGAGATATCGAAACCTTTATGCAGCTGGTTTACCTAAACTTTACAAATATCCGAAAAGATGATGATGCTTTCCAGGCATTTAAGAGCCGTATGGAGGCACAGCTAAAAAATCTGAATGCAAATCCGATGTCTGCATTTTCTGATTCACTTCAAAAGATATTGTACAACAACAACCCTTATGTAAACCGACTTACTCTCGATATGCTCGAAAAGGTCGATTACGGCAGAACTCTTGAACTTGCAAGAGAGAGGTTTGCCAATGCAGCAGACTTTACATTTGTTTTTGTCGGAAACATCGACGAAGATAAACTCAGACCTTTGGTTGAGACCTACATTGCCTCTCTCCCCGGTAACAAAGGAAGAAAAGAGACCTGGTCTGATGTTGGTATGACGCCGGTAACAGGCATAATCAACAGAAGTTTCGAAAGAGAGATGCAAGCACCAAAAGCCACTGTCTACTCTTTTTACACAGGAAAAATTCCTTATAATGTAGAAAATCTGATAATGGCCGATATTGCAAAACAGATTTTTGACATAGTTTTCACAAGAACTATTCGCGAAGAGGAGCAAGGAACATACGGAGTTGGTGTAAATATTAGTCTTGGATACTATCCTCACGAAAATTATTCGTTCCTGTTTGGTTTCGATACCGATGTTGCTCTAAGAGAGAGACTCCTTAACAGAGCCTACACCGAAATTGACAATCTTGTTGAAAATGGTATAGACCCTGTCGATTTTGGAAAAACAGTGGAATATATGACCAAAAGCTACGAGCAAAATCTTCGTGAAAACAGCTACTGGCTCTCGGCAATTTCAAATAGATTCCTAATAGGAAAAGATCTTCACACCACTTACAATGCCGCTCTAAACTCTATTACTCCCGAAAAACTTCACGGTTTTATCAAAGAGATTCTCTCGCAGAATAACAGATTAGAGTTAATAATGAATGGAGTTGCTCCAGAATAAAGAGTATAGATGAAAACTCCCACTGTTATTGAAATAGGCAACATACTGGTCTCCTCGGCAATTATAACCGAAAGGTTTATTTGCGACATATCAAAATGTCACGGAGCGTGTTGCATTATCGGTGACAGTGGAGCTCCTCTATCCGACAACGAGTGTACTCTGCTGGAACAGGAGCTCACCAAAATAAGTAATTATCTCAGGATAGAAGGGATCCTTGCTGTCAAGGAGCAGGGTCCCTATGTCCGGGATATTGAGGGCGACCTGGTTACCCCTCTCATTAACGGTGAAGAGTGTGCATACACACTTTTCGATAGTGAAAACAACTGTTTATGCGGTATAGAAAAAGCATACAACAACAAAGCAACCACTTTGCGCAAGCCGGTATCATGCTGGCTTTACCCGATAAGGGTAAGCGTATTGTCAAACGGATACACAGCACTTAATCTCCACGAATGGCATATATGCAAAGATGCATACGCCAAAGGTAAAAAAGAGGGTGTACCTGTCTTTCGCTTTCTTAAAGAGCCCTTGATTTTTTCATTTGGAAAGGAGTTCTACTCTCAGCTCGAAGAGATCTCCAAAAATTACGAATTCTAAACCAGACGATTCCCAACATAATAAGCAATCTGCTCCAGTTCTGTTTTGTACAAAGAGTTCTCCAGCGGAGAAAGAATTTTTGCTGCAGTTTCTGAGTGGCGGAAAAGAACATTCTGAGCACAGGTGATCCCCGAGTATTTACTTACAAAATCAAAAGATTTGTTTACCAAAGACTCCTCTCCGGCATGAGTCTCCTTAATAAAGCTCAATAATGCCCTACTCTCCTTCTCGGGGGCCTGATTAAGTGCACAAATAAGAGGGAGCGTTATTTTCTTCTCTTTAATATCTGTGCCTGAGTTTTTACCGGCATCAAGCTCCGGCATGTAATCGAAAATATCGTCTCTGATCTGAAAAGCAATCCCAAGATGATAAGCGTAGTCGCTCATCAATTTTGTAATATGTTTAGGAGCACCGGAAGTGTAAGCAGCACCGGCAATGGCAGCAATAAAAAGACTGGAGGTTTTCCTCGATATTATCTTCAGATAATCCTCTTCTGTTGTATCCATGCTGGTTGCTTTCTGCATCTGAAAAAGCTCACCTTCCGACAAATCTTCCACTGCCCTTGTGAAAAACCCCATTAAATGCACATCGTTAACTGCAACAAGCATCGAAAGTGCTTTAGCAAGCCAATAATCACCCGTAAGAACAGAGGAGGCAGGAGAAAACTTTGTCTGAACAGTCTGCTCGCCTCTTCGCTGAAAAGAGTTATCGGCAACATCGTCGTGGAGCAGTGTTGCTGTATGAATCATCTCAGCAACTGCAGCACATCTGAAGGTTGTTAAATCGGGTGTTCCACACGCTTTAGCAGACAGAATACTTAGCAACGGCCTAAGTTGTTTACCCCTTGTATTAAAAAGATACTCGTTAATTTTATTAAGAAGCTGAACATTACTAACCAAAGAGTCGCTTATCAGCCGGTTAACAGTATCTAATTCAACTTTTAGTGATTCTTGTATAGTTTTTAAATTCATTTTCAGGTAGGAAGATAGTGATGTGCCTCGAGTACGGATCTGCATCCACAGCTGATTGCCTCCGTCAGCTCTTTAACAGTAGAAACAACAATCAAACTATCTCTGTAGTTCGCATTCAAAAACTTATTTTCTGTAAAGTGATCTAATAACTCAATCAGTTTATCGTAAAAGCCATCCTGGTTAAAGAGAATAACACATCCGTCGTATTGTCCGAGACGCTTAAGAGTATATGTTTCCAAAAACTCTTCGAGAGTGCCCAGCCCACCGGGAAAAGCAACCACAGCGTCTGTGTTCTCTCTGAGCAGCTCTTTTCTGCGGCTCATTGTTCCTACAACTTCCAATTGCTTAATTTCAGGATGCTGAAGCTCCATCTCTCCCATAAACTCAGGAATCACTCCTTCTACAGAAGACTCTTTCTCGAGCATAGTGTCGATAATAACTCCCATCAAACCCCTCATACTTCCTCCACAAATAATGGTAAAGTTTAAGGCAGAAGCCGCCGTCGCAAATTCTCTGGCGGCTTCGACATATTTTTTATCCAGAATATTACTGGAAGAACAATAGACACATACCCTCTTAGACATAATTCAATATCTAAAACCAAATTGTTACAGAAAGCTGAAATCCTTCCATTTTGGCATTTTTAAGAGTTGTGCCGTTAATCGGTTCACCTGAAGATTGAATTTTGCCTAACCCAAAGTTGTATTTACCCGAAACCGATAGCTTCCAGATGTCTAAACCGGCACCAAGCCCGTAACCGTAGCTCAGGCGGTTAAAATCGTCCCATGAGGTGTTGGAAAGCATATCTCCCTTGCCCACAGCATAAGAGATGTAAGGGCTTACCATAACATAGGGCCTGAGGAGTAGCAGATCTAACCCCAGCTGAATGTTTACCGGAAGTACCAGATTATCTATATACAAACTCTGATATGGAATCATATCACTTTCAGCCCTGTTTCTCATAAAAAGAAGCTCCGGCTGAACTGCAATGCCAATAATAGGCACCTTTGCCTGATAGGTTATTCCGATATGATATCCGGTTTTTTTGCTCCATGTATCATCGACATTTTCTGAAACATCTTTAACAGAGTCGAAGTTTAAACCGCCTTTTACACCAAATCTCCCTTGTGCATGAGATGTGAGGTTACAAAGAGAAACAACCATTAGTATGGTTATAAATTTTTTCATAAGCAGTTGCCGTTACAAGTATAAATTACATTAACGAATCAATCTTTGAGACAATCGCCGATTTGGTAGTAGAACCCACTATTTTATCTTTAAGTTCGCCGTCCTTAAAAAATAAAATTGTTGGAATATTTCTGATGCCGTAAGTTACAGGCACATTTTCACTTGAATCTACATCACATTTGGCAATGACAGCTTTACCCTCATACTCTGCAGCAAGCTCTTCGATTATAGGGCCTATCATTCTGCAAGGTCCGCACCAGGGAGCCCAGAAATCGACAACTGCAGGTTTATCTGTCTTTAATACTATCTCATTGAAATTTGAGTCATTTACTTCTATAGCCATTGTAATATTTTTTAAAATTAAACATAATGCAACTGCTAATTTAGTATGTTTTTTTTAAAAACCTATACAACAGAATCGGCCTCCCAAACAAAGGCCCTCAGTCCTTGATCTTGTGCGGCATTGTTTGCTTTTCTTAACTCTTCTGTTAATGACTGCGCCTTTTCATCATCTACAACTGCCAGTGTAGTCATATTTTTCGAAGGCCATGCATGGGTTCCGTAGTGGGGCTCTCCACTGACAGAGCCCCTCCCCTGAACCTCAACCCATTTTGTAAACCCCCTTACAGAACATTTGTCGAGTATTTCCATAACTACCGACGAGTGTGCCTGATTATATATTATCATTACTGCTTTCATAACTATTAAATTATCTGTTTACGTTTTTTACAGCCATTTTTCTTCTTTTTCTCTTAATATCCCTTACATTAAGAGAACAGTAAATTGTAGGAATCAACACCAGCGTCAACAGGGTCGATACTGTAAGACCTCCGATTATAGAGATACCCATCGGCTGCCATATTTCAGAGCCCTCTCCTATTCCTATTGCCATAGGCATCATACCCAAAATAGTAGTGATGGTTGTCATAAGCACTGGTCTTAAACGAGATTTACCTCCCGATACAACAGCCCTCATAACACTCATTCCCCTCTCTTTATTAAGGTTTATGTAGTCTATCAGAACAATACCATTTTTTACCACAATTCCCACCAGCATCACTGCTCCAATAAGCGCTATTAAACTCAGAGATGTTCCTGTCATCCACAGGGCAATAAATACTCCTGTAAAGGCAAACGGCAAAGAGAACATAATAATAAATGGATCGCGCAACGACTCAAACTGAGAGGCCATAACTATATATGTCAGCATTATTACAAGCAGCAACAAAGTAAACATATCGCCGAAAGACTCCTGCTGCTCTTCGTAAGAGCCCGACATTTTAACTGCAATATTTGATGGAACGGGCACATCGACCATCCGGGCATTTATATCATTGGCAATATCTCCCAGAGCTCTCCGGTAAATTGAAGCCGACACTTTTATAACCCTCTCCCTGTCGAGATGCTCTATTGAAGGAGGAGCAAAATCTTCTATTACACGCCCTACTTCACGCAAACGAACCGCTTTACCCATATTATTGTACAGAAGTATCGATTCTATATCCTCTACACTGGTGCGGAATTTAAGGTCGTGTCTTACCACCACATCGTACTCTTCGCCATCTTCGCGATATTGTGTAGTAATAATACCGTTTATCCTGTTTCTGACCGCCGTAGCAGCAGTTGTAAGGTTAAGACCATTCATTGATAGCTTTGCTCTGTCGAACTCTACTCTAAGCTGAGGCATGTAATCTTCTTTGCTAATTTTTACATCTCTCAACCCCTCAGTGCTCCGCATAATTCCGGCAATCTCTTCTGCCACTTCCGATGCGTCGTCCATGTTATATCCCAAAACATCCATCTCTATATCGGCTGCACCCATACCCATACCGCCTCCGGAACCACCAGGGATTACTTCGAACCGGTAAATTTCGGGTATTGCCTCAAGATCGGCCCTCATTAAGTCGGCAATCTCAAACATATCACGGTCGCGGTCGACAGCATCTGTAAGGCGGGCTGTGTAAGATATCAGATGAGTTCCTGAATTACCCATAGACATAAAAATATTTGAGCCGTCCGACTGCCCCATCATTGTCTGCAGAACCACTATTTCCGGGTATTTTTCACTCCATTGCTTGTACAAATGTGCGCTCAGCGTTCTGGCATGTTCTACCCTCGTTCCCACTGGCAATTCAACCTGAACAGATATCTGGGAGTTGTCCACGGCCGGAAAAAAGTCTGTCCCCACTTTGGTTAGTAAAAGAAAACTGGAAACAAACAGAGCCCCCGACAGCAACATAACTGTAATCCTGTGTCCCAGCGCCCACTTAAGAGTTGTTTCGTAAACAGAATCGAGAAATCCGAGAAGCTTCTCGACAGGAGAGTAAATAACCATAAACCATTTACTCCTTTTAGGATCTTTTCTGAGTAACTGAGAACTTAGCATAGGTGTCAGAGTAAGAGCGGCAACGGTAGACACAGTTATTATAATCGTAACTATCCATCCAAGCTGCTTAAACATTATTCCTGCAAGGCCCGAAACCATAGTAAGAGGGAAAAAAACAGCAATTATGGTTAGAGTCGAGGCAACAACAGCTACAGCAACCTCATTTGTAGCATAAATAGCAGCATCCTTAGGCTTACTCCCCCGCTCAATATGAGAGGTTATATTTTCCAGCACCACAATTGCGTCATCGACAACCATCCCTATTGCAATGGATAGTGAGCTGAGTGATATAATGTTAAGAGTGTTGCCTGTTACCATCAGATAAATAAAGGCGGCAATCAGTGATACAGGTATTGTAAGAATAATAATAAATGTGGCCCTCCATCTACCAAGAAAAAAGAGAACGACAAACATCACAAAAATACCTGCAAGCATAACTGTCTCGGTTAAAGACCTTATACTTTTTACAATAAACTCCGATGTGTCAATAACCATCTCGAGTTGAATATCAGGAGGCAGATTAGCCCTGATACTCTCAAGCTCTTTGTTTATTTTATTAGCAATATCTACAACATTTGCTCCCGATTGTTTCTGAATAACAAGCATGGCAGAGGTTTCTCCATTTGTCAGAACCTCTGTAGAACGCTCTTTTAAAGTATCCTTAATAATTGCAACATCTTTAACAAACACATTCCGCCCCATAAAACTGCCGATTATAATGTCGGCAATCTCGTCGCTCGACTTAAACTCTCCGTCAACTTTAACCGAGAAGGTTTCGGATCCTATATCGATGTTTCCTCCGGGGATATTTCTGTTTTCCATAGATATAACAGAGGCAAGCTGTTCTACTGTAACATTGTATGCCTGCATCTTAACGGGATCGGTCAAAACCTGAATCTCTCTCTGAGGTGCGCCCGAAATCGATACAGAAGCTACTCCGTTTATTCTGTTAATCGGGTTTGCAACTCTCTCTTCCAATGTTTTATATAGTCCCTGTGGGTTCTGGGAGGTTCTTGCAGACAAAAAAGCAACCGGCATCATACTCGAACTAAATTTCAGCACAACCGGATTTTCTGTCTCTTCGGGCAAGAAGTTTCTCTGCATATCCAACACCGACCGGATGTCGTTTACAGCCTCGTCCATATCTGTTCCATACTCAAACTCAATGGTAATAAGAGAGACATTGTCTTTTGATGTCGACGTTATTCTCTTAAGGTCTGAAACTGTACTCAGCGATGTCTCCAGTTGTTTTGTTACATTCTGTTCAATGTCTACAGCACTTGCACCCGGGTAGGTAGTCATTACCGTAACGGCATTTAACTCTATTTCGGGATAAAGGTCAACTGATAGCCGTGACAGGGAGAAGAGCCCCATCACAACTATTCCTATAAATATAAGCGCGGTTGTTACCGGCTTTTTAACAGCGGTTTCGTATATTTTCATAATCTGCTAATTTCTTATAGTGTTAAATCAAGAGTGCTTTCACTAATCTCTATTTTAGAACCATCTACAAGAGGTGTCTGACCGGCAACAACCACTACTTGCCCCGGTTGCAGCCCTTCTTTTACTTCGTAAATTGAGCCAACTCTGCGACCCAGAGTTATTTTAGTGTACGATACGGTATTACCCTCAACAACGTAAACATATCTGTCATTGGTTCCCATCTGCTTAATAACAGCCCTGTCAGAAACAACAACTTTCTCTCTCGATCCAAAATCGACTCTTGCTCTTGCAAACATTCCAGGACGGATAACCATTCCCCTGTTATCAATTCTTACTTCTGCCTGAAAAGTTCTGGAAGATGGATCTATTGTCGGGTGAATTAAGGCAACGCGGCCACTGAACTGCTTATCGGGATAAATATCGAGTGAAATATCAACCGGAGTACCCACCTTGACCTGGGGGAAAAACTCTTCGGAGATGTTTATCAGTATTTTTACCGGCTGCATCTGCATAACCACAAGTATCGGCTGGCCAACCGCCAGATCGCCGTTATCAAAGTTTCTGTGGGTTACAACGCCATTTATTGGCGACATCAGTTTTGTGTTTTGCTGCAAATTGGCAATACTCTGCTCCGATATCTTTACCTGAGCCAGAATCTGATCGTATTGCTGAGCTGATACTCCCCCCGCATTATACAGGGCCTCTATTCTTGATAAGTCGAGTTTGAGGTTTTCCAGCTGTATTTTTGCCTGAGCATAGTTAACGCTCTCCATCTCCACAAGCAGATCTCCTTTTTTAACAACGGAGCCAACCTCTACGTAAATTTTTTCAATTCGCTGAGCAGCGGCACTGGAAATATTATTGCGGAACATCGGCTCGATATTGCCGGTAAATTCAAGAATCTGAGGCACCGCAGTTTTTTGTATAACCTCAGTTTTTACGGAATATATTCGCTCCTGCGTTTGCTCTGACTCCTGATCAGAAGTACATGAAGCAACCAGAAACAGACTCACTACTATTAACGAAACTACCTTTTTCATTTTATGATATCTCTATGTTTATTATTACTTTTCTAATTGTGAATTAAAGCCCAATACTTTTTCATATTCGTTTTTAGCCCTAATGTAATCGTATATGGTTTGGTTAAGATTCAGTCTGGAGTTTGTCAGGGCCATCTCGGTGTCGTTAAGCTCTAACAGTGTTCCGGTACCTGTGTTGTAACGAACTTTTGCTATTTCATACCCTTTCATCGCTTGACTAACTGCCTCCTTGTCTGACTCCAGCTGCAATCTTGCTCTGTTCATCTCGTTTATCGAGTTTTTAACAGATATTGAGAGATTACTCTCCATTAGTTCGCGCTGAAGCTGCAGTTGCCTTATTCCCACCTGAGTCTGCTTCTCTTTCATAGTTATTGATAACTTATTAAAGATGGGAATCTGTATCGCAAACCCTACCGCAAATGAGTTTGTCCACATCTCGTTAAATGTAAACTCCTGATTTTGCATCTGAAGCTGATAGTTTGCAAATCCTGCAAGCGAAGGGAGGCGCTGCGAACGAATTAACTCGTGACTTTTGTTAAGCATCTCCAACTGAATATCGAGGGTTCTTAAATTTGTATTCCCTTCGAGCGATGGGGCTACGCCTAAGTTATGGTTTGTCATCTCTTGCTGATAGTCGGAAATACTACCCACTAAAGAAACAGGAAGATCTACCTGCAACGAGAGTAATACTTTAAACTGCATTTTTGCCAGCTCCAGCCCACTCTTAGCCTGAGCAATAGTGGGAGTTAAGTTTCTTACTGCTACATCAGATCGTATTTTATCGTATTCGGCAACCAGCCCATTTTCATACATAAGTCTTATGTTGTCTGCGGTCTCTTTTGCATTATTATAACTCTCTTCTAAAACCGTCAGAGACTCCTCCATCATTAAAATTCCGTAAAACGAATTTTTAACCTGCGATATTAACTCTATCCTGGTGCTTCGTGCCGACTCAAGAGCTCCTTTAAGTTCTATTTCGGTAAGTTGAATGCTTTTAAAGAGTGCCATTGATAAAATTGGAACCTGCATTGTTCCGTTAACGGCATAACTGTGTGTAGAACCAATTTCCATCTTTCCTCCGGGGAAAAAATCGGAAAAGAACACCGGTTTTAAAATGTTATTTGTGTATTGAGCATTACTGCTGATAGCCGGAAGCAAGGCATACCAATTTTCTCTCTTTAGCCAGTCTATTCTCTCTATCTCCTGATCAGCAATTTTAACTGTAATATTCTGGTCTAAAGCCAGCTCTAACGCCTTATCCAGAGTAAGCTGCAACACATCGTTACTCACTTGCTGAGCCGGTAACAGATGTGACTGCGCAAGCATAAGCATTAACAATGCTATTAGTTTGATTTTTAAGCAGTTTTTCATTTTTCTACTACTATTTTAATTGAGCAAATTTTTTATCTATCATTTCAATACCTTTATCTGTACACAACCCCCTCATAAACGGAATTATTACCTCACGAAAGAGCTCTTTTCTGGAATACTCTTTCAGGGAAAAAATACCCGAATACTCCAAAAGGTTAGATATCTCTATCATAACTTTTGATATGAGTTTCCTGTTAATCTCTTTTTTAATAATTCCTTCTTCCTGAGCCCTTACAATATAATTGTTTGTAGCAGACTGGTGGTGGTCGAGCAGTTTCTGAACCAAACTATTATAAAGAGGATAGTAAAAACGCTTAAGGTCGGAGAGAAAATTCATTCTCAGAGTTGTAAAGCGGTCGGAGTGCGATTCATAAATTTCAAATAAAATATCTACAACACTGTTGGTATTTTGTTCCATTTTCCCGGAGTACTCTACTATTTGATTCATCATCAAACCTATACACTCTTCCAAGAGATGTGACTTATCGTTAAAAAGCTCATATACTGTCCTTTTCGAAACGCCGTTTGCCCTGGCAACATCGTCCATAGTAACAGATTTGCATCCTTTATCTAAAAATAACTCCAGGGAGGTCTCTACAATTTTTGATTTAACATCCATTATGCCACATTATTTAAGGGGTGCAAAAGTAATATCAGAAAACTTAAAAAACAAAAATAGTTTTTAAATTTTTACAACCATATTTACAATTACTTGTTAACTTTGTAGTATAACTGTTATAAAAAAGCTTAAAATCAATATAATATGTATTCAAACTTCCAGGATTTCCTTACAAAGGAACTGATCGATATTCGTGAGGCAGGCCTCTACAAAACAGAGAGAGTAATAACAACACCTCAAAAGGCAAACATTAAAGTTAGCACAGGGCAAGAGGTTCTCAACTTTTGTGCCAATAACTATTTGGGATTATCCAATAACAGCGAATTGATTAAAGCCGCAAAAGATGCTCTGGACTCCCGGGGGTTTGGTATGTCAAGCGTCCGTTTTATCTGCGGAACTCAGGATTTGCATCTTGAACTTGAAAAAAAAATAGCCGCTTTTTTCGGAACAGAAGATTCTATTCTTTATGCCGCATGTTTTGATGCTAACGGTGGAGTATTTGAACCTCTGCTTTCGGAAGATGACGCCATTATATCTGATTCTCTAAACCACGCCTCAATTATAGACGGAGTAAGGTTATGCAAAGCCCAAAGATATCGCTATGCGAATGCCAATATGGAAGAGTTGGAAAAATGCTTGAAAGTTGCTCAAGCACAAAGATTTCGTTTAATTGTTACCGACGGAGTTTTCTCTATGGATGGCAATGTTGCCCCTCTCGACCAAATATATCGGCTTGCTCAAAAATATGATGCAATGATAATGGTAGACGAGTCGCACTCTGCAGGGGTTGTTGGTAACACAGGCCGAGGAACAACAGAGCTTTTTAATTTGAAAGGAAAGGTAGAAATTATTACCGGCACTCTCGGAAAAGCTTTCGGAGGAGCGATTGGCGGCTTTACCACCGGTAAAAAAGAGATTATCGAGATGCTTAGGCAAAGGTCACGCCCTTACCTCTTTTCTAACTCAATACCTCCAATGGTTGCTGCCGCAGGTTCGGCTATGTTTGATATGATGTCAAAGACCAATGAGCTTCAAGACCGTCTCCACACTAACACAGAGTACTTTGTAAACAAGATGACTGCTTCGGGGTTTGACATAAAACCCACACAATCGGCTATCTGTGCAGTTATGCTATACGATGCCAAACTTTCACAGGAGTTTGCAGCAAAAATGCTGAACGAGGGAATATATGTCATCGGATTCTACTTTCCTGTTGTTCCAAAGGGAGGGGCACGAATCAGGGTTCAGATCAGTGCCGGACACACTCTGGAACAACTGGATAAATGCGTAGAGGCCTTTTCTAAGGTTGGTAAAGAACTCGGTGTTATAAAATAGAGTTCGTTTGAGTATCAAAAGCGTGTTTAACCGGTTTTTCTACAATAACTTTAACTCCGTACGGCACGCAAACATTTATACTCTGAATGGTTCCGTCCCACTTTTCGTTTTTATTGTAATAACGGGGTAAAACTGTTATAAGTGAGTCTGTAACCGAAATAAGGGCGTGTTCTTCTTTTGCTTTTATCTGCGCCTCGGCTGGAGTGTATGAGTGGGAATATGTTTTGGACACAATCACACTCTCCTCTCTGCCTCTGCTTCTGGTAACCTTAATTTTCGGAAACATAACCACACCTGAGTTGTTTTTCTCTCCATCAATCCAAAAGAGATTGTAGTGAGAATATCCAGCACTCATAAGAGTTCTGTTACGGGGCATCTCAGTTTTGGCTTCAAGTTTAATGTAAAGAGTATCGTAGTTGTTTACAATTGGTATCTCCATCTGGTCTGTTGTTCTGCTCCAGTAAGGACGCGAAGATTGAACCGAAAGGAAAATCAGCGAAACCAGTGAAACTATCCAAAGTAACAAAATTATTAAACCGGGACGGAATCGCGGAGACCTAAAATCAAACAGCAACTGAATACCTCCGTAGAGCATTCCTACTAAAGGAAGCAGCAAAAAGCCCATCAGCGCAATTTTAAAATAGAGAGGATTAACTACTCCCATATTCACAAAGTTGAGAATATCTACAGGCAAGGTGCCTTTAAATATCTCTACCCCTAATAGTAAAAATGATAACAGAGCCATTCCCGATAGTGAAAATAGAATTAACACCACAGAAAAAATTATAGCGATAACTCTTCCTATACCAGTTCCTCTCTCATTAACCGCTCTGTGAATACCTTTCCCCGCCTTCTTTATCTCCTGTTCCATTTTATATTGAATATTGGAAAAATTCATCGGCTCTCCATACATTGCACAGCGCTGTTCTACCGTTTTTGCTTCAGGAATAACAATCCACAAAACAATATAGGTTATTATCATCAGCGATCCGCTGCCTATATGAAACAGACCGAAAAATGAGAATCCGAAAAACAGAATAATAAACAAGATTCTCATAAGAGTTACATCAAGAGATGTATAGGCCGCCAAGCCTGAACAAACACCTCCTAATATTCTGTTATCGGGATTGCGAAAAAGTCTTTTCACAGGTTTGCTGTAGCTGACTCCGGGTGAGGCAGAGCGCACATCGCTCTCCTGATCGTCTATTGCCGAGGGTCTGCCCAGAATAGAGATAACCTCGTTTATCACAGCTGCCGATACAACGCTGTTAACTCCGCTTTTTTCTACAAAAAGCTCTGCCATCCTCTCTTCAATTCCTTCGACAATCTCCTTGCCGCTTTCATTAGAAGAGTAGTGGTCTTGCAATTCGTCCAGATAGCCCTTAATAAGCAGGAACCCATCCTCTTCTACAGTAAAGGCCAAATTTCCGATACTTACTTTTATCACCTTTTTCATCTTATTGTTTTTTATTTCTTAGTAATGCAATTGTCTCCACAATCTCTTCCCAGGCAGAATCCATCTCTGCCAAAAGTTCCTTACCCTTATCGGTAATAGCATAATATTTACGCGGAGGCCCCTGCTGCGACTCTTCCCATCTGTAACTTAGCAGACCCTGATTTTTTTGGCGAGTGAGCAATGGATACAAAGTTCCCTCTACCACAATCATTTTGGCCTCTTTTAACTCAGCAATCAGCGACGATGCATAGGCATCATTGTTGTTAAGAATACTCAATATACAATATTCTAAAACTCCTTTTCGCATCTGCGATTTAATGTTGTCTGTATTAATCTCGTTCATGACTTACATTTTATAATTGGAAAACCTTCTCAGATTCTCGGCAGTAACCGGAATCCCTCTCATCTCACATTTTTGCGCCGCAGTGTAGGCCATCGGAGCAACTATCCAAAAAATAATATATGCCCAAAAACCCATTCCCCCCATAAAGAACGCAACAACAAACAGTACTCTTACCAAAACAACATCAATGTTAAGATACAGAGCTAAGCCACTACAAACCCCACCGAGTGTCTTTCCGTCGGGGTCGCGGTACAGTTTTCGGACAGGGTTATAATAGCCGTAGTCTGTGCTGCCGGCAAAATCGTTGTCCATAGGTTCGCCATCCGGCATTCCCAGTTGTCCGATAATTTTATTGACCATGTCAATGTTTACAACCTGAAACTTAGAACCCAGTGCCTCGGTAAAAAGCTCTGCAATTCTCTCTTCCAGATCTTCCATAACATCACCTGTCTGAGAACCCATTTTGGTTCTCTCTCTAAAGCGTGTTAAATAAAGACTCAATTTCTGATAGGCGTCTTCGTCCATTACAAAGCTTTTACCGCCTATACCTACTGTTACTACTTTTTTCATTATTAACCTATTTATAATTTTATAGAATTTGGCACTGCAAATATATATAAATATTTTATTACCTTGTATCG
>CAYGGD010000020.1:0-23740 GCA_964349315.1 uncultured Muribaculaceae bacterium | reverse complement strand
GAACTTCCGGGTCGGGTAGAGCAAGCTCCTATATCTATAATGTCTGCACCGTCAGCCAGCATCGATTCGCACATTTTTTCGAAATCATCTTCGCTTAGTGCTCTTGAGCCGGAGTAGAAAGAGTCGGGACTCATATTAATGATTCCCATTATCAAAGGGCGCTTTTGTTTGATAATATTTGTCATAAATTACCTAACTTTGCTTGAGAGTACAAATATAAGCTTTATTATGTTAATTGTGTTAGAAGGTCTTGATGGAGCCGGTAAATCTACTCAGGTACAAATGCTTCAAAAGTATATGCTTGAGAATGGCACAGAGACTCGATTTCTCCATTTTCCACGCTTTGATGCACCTGTTTACGGCGATTTAATTGCCAGGTTTCTGAGAGGAGATTTGGGGTCGATTGATTCCGTTCACCCTGTGTTGGTGGCTCTGCTCTTTGCAGGTGACAGAAAAGAGGCCTCAGATACAATCAGAAATTGGATAAGCAGTGGTTATTGTGTAATTCTGGACAGATATATCTATTCCAATATTGCTTTTCAGTGTGCAAAAACCATCGATAAAAATGAAGCAGACTGGCTGAGAAATTGGATTTTAGACCTTGAATACAACAAATTTAAGATTCCAGTTCCTGATATTAATATTTTTCTTGATGTCCCACTGACTTTTGTCAAAAGCAAACTCTCTTCCGGCAGAAGTGGCGATGACAGAGAGTATCTGGAAGGGAAACAGGATATCCACGAAGAGAATTTATCTTTTCAGGAAAAGGTGAGAGAGATTTACCTGAGAGAGTGTACCTCAGAGTCAGAATTGTTAAGAGTTGATTGTTCGGACATCAACGGAAATATGCTTTCACCCGATGATATTTTCAAAAAAATAAAAATGCTTTTATGAGTTTAAAATGAGTGTATTAAGAGCAATATCGAGATTACTTTTGGGGCTGACCTTCTTGTTTAGCGGCTTCGTAAAAATTATTGATCCGGTTGGAGTAGGTCTTATTATAGAAGAGTATCTTAAAATTGCCGGATTCGATTCTTTCCCATTTCTTTATCAGACATTTGGAGTACTCTTGTCCGGTTCTGAGATGCTGCTTGGAATTACTGTGTTGGTTGGTTTGAGGATGAGACTCTCGTGTATAACCATTTTTGGATATCTCTCTTTCTTTACAATTATAACACTTTTACTTGCGATTTTTGACCCAATAAGTGATTGCGGCTGCTTTGGAGAGGCAGTAAAACTGACTAATTGGCAAACCTTTTACAAGAACTTGATTCTAATGATTTTTGCAGTAATATTATTACTGCAGAGAGGTAAGTTTATTCCGGTTGCTCCAGCAAAGTGGGAGTGGTGGTTTATCGGCGGTTTCTCGCTCTTTATTGCTTTTCTCTCTTTATATTCATTCAGGAATCTTCCCATGATAGATTTTATGGAGTTCAGAGTTGGAACAAATATTAAGGAGCGCCTTCAGTTTGAATCCCGAAAAGACACCAGGAGTTTTGAGACAATTCTTATATACTCAAAGGAGGGTAAAAATTATGAGTTTACAATTGACAATATTCCGGACTCTTCTTACACTTTTGTAGATTCAAAAACCAGAGATATTAGCAAAAGTGGTGTCAGGCTGCCTTTGGATTTTGCAATTGCCGATGAACAGGGCTCTTATGTAACCGACTCATTACTATCGCTAAAAAGGCCGTTGTTTGTTGCTGTGTCTCCTTTTTTAGAGACTTTGGGAGAGAAGGGCTTTAACCGTCTTATCAGTTTAAACGACTCCCTGAAAGTAAGGAATATCCATTTTGTCATGCTGACAGGATCGGCTAGTGGTAATATTTCTGATGCTGTTAGCAGTTATAATATAGAATTCGATATTTACAATGCCGACTATAAAACACTCTATGCTTTTAACCGGTCGAACGGAGGTGTCGTATATCTTAACCAAGGAGTTGTTATTTCGAAGTGGTCTTCTCACTTTGTTCCGAAAATAGAAATTGATAAAGTTATTAATGAAGATCCGGAGCTAGTATGGGCGAAGGCAAGAATCAGACAACATCTATCAACTGAGCTTACTGCCTTTTTACTGATAGTTATACTGGCCGTTATGAGGTACATTATGCGAATTGTATACAAACATAAAGAAAGAGATGAAAATAGAGAGGAACAAGAGTCTTAAGCTTAACAATACAATGGGGCTTGATGTTGCTGCCGATTTTCTTGCACAACCACAGAGTTTACAGGAGGTTTCGGAATTAATAGATAATAAGGATTATAAGTTATTGCCCAAAATAGTAATTGGTTACGGTTCAAATTTATTGTTTGTCGCAGATTTCAAAGGTTTGGTTATCAGGCCTCAGATAATGGATATTGAAATAGTTAAAGAGGATGGAGATTTTGTGTATGTAAAGGCCGGAGCAGGTATTATATGGGACGACTTTGTTCGTTGGTGTGTAAACCGCAACTGGGGAGGAGTTGAAAATTTATCATGGATACCGGGCAGCATTGGTGCAGCTCCTGTTCAGAATGTCGGAGCTTACGGGGCAGAGGCGGCAGATACTATTCACGAGGTACATTTTTACCACTTAAACGAGGGCACTTACACTAAATTAGATAATAGTTCGTGCCATTTCGGATATAGGGACAGCGTTTTTAAAAATCGGTTAAAATCTGCTGTAATAATTACTCATGTAATTTTCCGGCTCTCAAAAAAGCCGGTTGTTAACACTTCTTATGCCGACCTCAAAGAGGAGCTCACAGGTATGGCCTGTCCTGATATAACCGATATTCGTGCTGCTGTTATTAATATAAGAAAAAAGAAACTGCCGGATCCTGCTGAAATAGGAAATTGTGGGAGTTTTTTTAAGAATCCTGTTGTTCCAAAAAGTGTTGCAATGGAGTTAAAAGAGAGGTATCCTTTGTTAAGGTTGTACCCGTCGGAGTCGGGAGATAGCTTCAAAGTGCCTGCCGCATGGCTAATTGAACAATGTGGTTTTAAGGGTCAGAGATACGGTAACACCGGAGTTCATCCAAACCAGGCACTTGTTATTGTAGCTTATGAAGGAGCTACCGGGGAGGAGATATTGCAGCTTGCAGAAAAAATAAAGCGATCTGTAAAAGATCGCTTTAGTATAGATATTGAACCGGAAGTGAATATTATAGCTTCCTCTTGATCTCTACAATTGTATATGCTTCAACAATATCACCAACTTTGATGTCGTTGTAGCCATCTATATTCAATCCGCAGTCGTAACCTGATGATACCTCCTTAACATCGTCCTTGAATCTTTTAAGGGATCCCAATGTTCCAGTATATACCACGATCCCGTCACGGATAATTCTTACTTTGGCATTTCTTGTGAGTTTTCCCTCTTTAACCATACAGCCGGCAATACTACCAACTTTAGAGACCTTAAACACTTCTCTAACCTCCGCTGTTGCAGTAATCTCCTCTTTCTTTTCGGGAGCAAGCATACCTTCAATACCGTCTCTTACTTCGTTAATGGCATCGTATATTACTGAGTAAAGACGAATTTCAATCTCCTCTTTTTCTGCCAGTTTTCTGGAGTTTACAGATGGACGTACCTGAAATCCTATAATAATTGCATTAGAAGCAGCAGCGAGAAGCACATCAGATTCTGAAATTGCTCCTACAGCTTTGTGGATAACATTTACATGTACCTCTTCTGTTGATAGTTTAATAAGCGAGTCAGACAAAGCTTCGATAGATCCGTCTACATCACCCTTTACAATAACATTAAGCTCCTGGAAGTTTCCGATTGCAATACGACGACCTATTTCTTCGAGTGTAATGTGTTTCTGAGTTTTAAGACCCTGAATCCGTATAAGTTGTTCTCTTTTGTTTGCAATATCCTTAGCCTCTTTTTCATCTTCCATTACATTAAAGAGTTCACCTGCAGCAGGAGCTCCGTTAAGGCCTAAAATAGAGACAGGTGTAGAAGGCCCTGCTTCTGATATTTTCTGACCCCTTTCGTTGAACATAGCTTTTACTTTGCCGGTATGACTTCCGGAAAGTATGATATCTCCAACTCTTAGCGTTCCAGTTTGAATAAGAACCGTTGCAACATATCCTCTGCCCTTGTCCAGCGAAGATTCGATTATTGTTCCTTTTGCTCTTTTATTCGGGTTAGCTTTAAGGTCGAGCAGTTCTGATTCGAGCAGGACTTTTTCGAGCAGCTTGTCGATGTTCATTCCATGTTTGGCTGAAACTTCCTGACATTGATACTTTCCGCCCCAATCTTCAACCAAGAGATTCATCCCGGCAAGTTGTTCCCGAATCCTTTCTGAGTTAGCTCCCGGTTTGTCAACTTTATTTATTGCGAAAATCATCGGAACTCCGGCTGCCTGAGCATGGTTAATTGCCTCTTTGGTTTGAGGCATAACAGCGTCATCTGCCGCAATAATAATAATTGCAATATCGGTTACCTTGGCTCCCCTTGCACGCATTGCCGTAAAAGCTTCGTGACCTGGAGTGTCCAGGAAGGTAATCCTTTCTCCGGTAGCAATTTTTACATTATAGGCTCCTATATGCTGTGTTATCCCTCCCGCTTCTCCGGCAATAACATTGGCTTTTCTTATGTAGTCGAGCAGAGATGTTTTACCGTGGTCTACGTGTCCCATTACCGTAACAATAGGAGGTCTGGTAATAAGATCTTTTTCGTTATCCTCTTCTTCCAGAATCGAATCCTGTATGTCGGCGGTTACAAACTCAACTTTGTATCCAAACTCTTCTGCAACAAGTACCATCGCTTCAGCGTCAAGCCTTTGGTTAATAGAAACCATTAATCCAAGGTTCATACAGGCCTCGATTACCTTAATCACCTGAACGTCCATCATTACAGCAAGATCATTCACTGTAACAAACTCAGTTACTTTTAGGGTAGTGCTTGAGAGTTGTTCCATTTCATGCTCTTCCTGAATTTTCTGAGAAGCGTGATCTCTCTTATCTTTTCTATATCTAGATCCTTTGGTTTTTCCTTTACCCTCTACCATTTTCAGGTAGGTCTCCTTAATTTGTCTTTGAACAGCATCTTCGTCAACCTCATTGCGGACAGGCTTAAACTTCTCCTTGCTTATAGGCTTGTTGTCTTTCCTTTTAGGTTTAACTGCGCCTTTATCCCTATTGTCAAATGGTCGGCTCTGTCCCTCTTTAAGCTCTTTGCTGACATCAACCTTCTCTTTGTGCGGTTTGCGAATTCTCTCTCTCTTGCCTTTGTGTCCTTCTTTGGATGCAGGTTTGTTTTCGCTCTTCTTTTTTTCGAATTGTGAGAGGTCTATAGTCCCGCTGATTTTTGGACCGGCAAGCCGCTCGAATTTTGTTTCAATATGCTCTATCACAGATGGTGTGTTTTCTTCTCTTGAATTATCCTGAGAGGGTTGCTCTTCAATTGTTTTAATTTCTTCTTTTTTAGTCTCCTGAGTTGTCGGAGGAGTAATCTCTTTTTTAATGGTTACATGTGGAGTGACAGGTTTCGGAGCAGGTTCAGGTTCGGGTTCGGGAGCAGCTTCTGGTTCCGGAGTAGGCTCAGATATCGGTTCCGGAGCAGTTTCTGGCACTGGAGTTGGTTCCTTTACTGGAGTTGGTTCGGGTATCGGAGCAGGTTCCGGTGTCGGTGCTGGCGCCGGTGTGGGCTCCTTTACAGGAATTTGTTCATGTGTTTGTTCGGGTTCGGGAGTAGATTTTGGTTCAGGAGTAGTGGCAGGAGTTGGAGTGGGAGTAGAATTATGAGAATTAATTTTATCGATATCAATTTTCCCAATAATTTTGGGTGATGGGGGTTCTACAAGAGTGGTTTTGATAAACACCTCTTTAACAGGTAATTCGTCTTCTGTGTCATCTGCAGTATCACTCTCATTTTGCTCGGTGATCTCCTTAACCTTAATGGCAATCTTTTTTGACTGTTCCTTTAAGATCTGTTCTTTTCCAAACTCATTTCTGATGAGGTTATATACCTCAGATGAGATTTTTGTGCCGGGTGAGGCCTCAATCTCAATTTTCTTGCTTTTAAGATAGTCAACAAGGGTTCCCAGTCCTATGTTGAACTCTTTTAAAACCTTTCCTACTCTTATATTTTCATTCACTGTCATTCTTTACCTCCCATTTATATTTCTACTCGAACTCTTCTTTAAGTATCCTCTGGATTTCAATTACTGTTTCCTCTTCAAGGTCAGCCCTTCTTACAATTTCTGACACTGGCAGAGCAAGTACGCTTTTAGCAGTATCGCATCCGATAGATCTTAATGCTTCAATAACCCATTCGTCAATTTCGTCGGAGAACTCAGCAAGAAGAACATCCTCCTCTTCTTCTTCTATGTCACGGAAAACATCTATCTCCATATCAATTAACATACCTGCAAGCTTAATATTGCTGCCACCTTTTCCGATAGCAAGAGATACATCTCCTGGTTTAAGATAAACACCGACTCTCTTTTCCTCGTCGTTAATTTTTATTGTAACAATTTTTGCCGGACTCAATGCTCTTTGAATTAAGAGCTGCATGTTGGATGTCCAGTTGATTATATCTATATTTTCATTTCGTAACTCACGAACAATACCATGTATCCTGGAACCTTTCACCCCGACACATGCTCCTACAGGGTCTATTCTTTCGTCGTATGACTCAACGGCAACTTTGGCTCTCTCTCCGGGTATTCTTACAATCTTTTTAATTGTAATCAAGCCGTCAAAAATCTCAGGAACCTCTTGCTCAAACAGACGCTCAAGAAATAGGGAAGATGTTCTGGATAAGATTATTATAGGATTGTTATTTCTCATTTCAACTGAGGAAACAACAGCTCTTACAGTATCACCCTTTTTGAAAAAATCATTGGGAATCTGCTCACCTTTCGGAAGAATAAGCTCATTCTCATCTTCGTCAAGAACAAGTATCTCTTTTTTCCATACCTGATAAACCTCTCCAACCACTATGTCGCCGATTTTCTCTTTGTACTTATTGTAAAGGTTTGCTTTTTCTATGTCCATAATTCTACCCGAAAGATTTTGTCTGAGATTGAGAATCCCTCTGCGGCCAAATGATGAAAGCTTAACCTCCTCTACATACTCCTCGCCGATTTCGTATGAATCGTCAATTTTAGATACCTCTGCCAAAGAGATCTGAGTATTTGGATCCTCAACTACTTCTACCACCTCTCTGTTTCTCCAAATCTCAAAATCGCCCTTATCAATATTGATAATAATATCGAAATTGTCGGCGGTGCCATACATCTTAATAAGCTGATTTCTGAAAACATCTTCCAGAACACTCATCATTGTGAGGCGATCTATATTTTTAAGCTCTTTAAATTCAGCAAATGTGCTGATTAAATTTAACCCTTCCATATTTTAGGTAAATTTCTGTAAATTATTTAAATTTTATATGCGCTTTAGTGGTTTTTATCTCTTCAAGTGAGAATTTTTCTGTACGCTCCACTTTTTGTTTTCTTTTTTTGCCGGGAACAACTTCGGTAGCCATTGTGGTAAGTTCGGCCGTGTTATTATTAAAACAGGATAGAGTTCCGGTGAGTTTTGTCCCCTTTTTGAGGATAATCTCGACCTCTTTTCCCAGAAATTTTTGGTATTGCTGAGGCACCTTGAATGGCAAATCTAATCCGGCAGAGGTGACTGTTAACGAAAAATCATCTTCTTCCCTGTCCAATCCCTGTTCAACTATCCGGCTTAGCTTGACACAATGGTCAATATCAATTCCGGAAAAAGAGTCAATTGTAATTGTAATGTCGTTCTCGCGACTTATTTCAATATCAACTAAAAAGAGTTGGTTATCTGCAATGTAGTCGCTAATTAATTCTTCTATCTGCTCTTTTATTACCATTTAAATAAATTTAATAAATAAGGGGACATCTGTGTCCCCTTATCTCTCTGATGCTCTAAACCGCTGCAAATATACCAAATATTTTAATTTCATGCAAAAATTTTTATTTTGTAGTAACTTTACATAATGGTTATGAATTACAAAATAATAAATGATCCTGTTCACGGGTTTATTAATATACCCTCCGGAGTAATCTCCGGAATTGTAGAACATCGCTATTTTCAGAGATTAAGAGATATTAAGCAGCTTGGCCTGACAAACCTGGTTTACCCCGGAGCAGTACATTCCAGGTTATCTCATGCTCTTGGTGCGATGCATCTTATGAGAGAGGCAATTGCCGTTTTGCGGGTTAAAGGAGTTGAGGTATCTGATATCGAAGAGGAGGCTGCAGCAGTAGCAATACTTCTGCACGATATCGGACACGGCCCTTTTAGTCACGCACTGGAAAACAATATTATCGTGGGGGTCTCTCATGAGCAGATTTCCCTTGCTCTTATGAAGCAGATTAATGATGATTTCGGCGGATCGATTGATTTGGCCATATCTATGTTCGAGGGTAGTTATTCGCGAAAATTTTTTCATCAGCTTGTATCAGGTCAACTTGATGTAGACCGGCTTGACTATCTTCAGCGAGACAGTTTCTTTTCAGGGGTTGCCGAGGGAATGATTGGCCTGGAGAGAATTATTAAAATGATGTCAGTCAGAGACAACAACCTTGTAGTAGAGGAAAAGGGAATCTACTCTATAGAGAAATTTTTGATTTCAAGACGATTAATGTATTGGCAGGTATATCTCCACAAAACCGTTGTAGCAGCTGAACAACTACTGATTTCTATACTTAGGCGAGCCCGCTATCTGGCCTGTAGGGGTGATATTCTGCCGGGTTCCAATGCCTTATGTTTTTTTTTGGTCAGAGAGTTTTCTCCAGAAACATTCAGTAACGGACAGGTTCTCGAAATGTTTTGCCGTTTAGACGATACCGATATAATGGGTGCCATTAAGCAGTGGCAGTTCTATAATGACGAAATTTTATCTCTATTATGCAGGATGTTGACAGAGAGGAGACTTCCTAAGCTCAAGTTTTATTCGCAACCGGTTTCAGAGAACGACTTGGTAAGTGATTACAGGTTTGAACCAGGAGATCAGGAGTACTTCGTAAGAACCGGTTCAGTGATAAACAGCGGTTATGACGCAGATGAAGGGGAGATTATCATTGTATCTAAAGAGGGTGGAATGGATGATGTGTGCAAAATTTCTGATATGCTCTCTGCCAAGGCTTTTTCTCAAATAACAAAAAAATATTTTCTTTGCATAGCAAAATAATTAAACAATATGGAAATTACAACAGGTTATATTGCTGATTATCTTAATGGTACTCTAAAGGGAGCCGGAGATGTAGTGATTAAATCAATCTCCAGAATCGAAAGCGGAAAGCCGGGAACAATTGTTTTCCTAGGAAATCTGAAGTATGAAAAGTATTTGTATACCTCTGATGCTTCGGCAGTTATCCTGAATAAATCTTTTGTGCCCTCACAACCGGTAGAAGGAAAAGTGATAATTGAAGTAGATGATGCTTATCAGGCAATTGCCTCTCTGCTCGAGTTGTACTCAAATGTGAAGTCATCTGTAAAATCGGGCCGCTCATTAAGAGCTTCGGTTTCGTGGAGAGCCAAAATATCGAAGGGTGTTTATATTGGTTCAGGTGTAGTAGTATGTAAAGGTGCCGTAATTGGTAAAGGGACACAAGTTTATCCGCAATGCTATGTCGGTGAAAATGTTAAGATAGGAGATAATACAATTGTATTTCCTGGAGTTAAAATATATGCCGGAAGTGTTATTGGCAGCAACTGCATTGTTCATTCAAATGCTGTGATAGGGGCAGATGGATTTGGTTTTGCACCGATGCCCGACGGATCGTACAAAAAAATTCCTCAAACCGGGAATGTGGTAATTGAAGATTTTTGTGAGATAGGTGCCAACGCTGCTATTGACAGGGCATCTATTGGTTCTACTGTTATTTGTAAGGGTGTAAAGATTGACAATCTGGTTCATATTGCCCATAATTGCGAAGTGGGTGTAAATACAGTAATAGCAGCACAAACAGGAATAGCCGGATCTGTTAAGATTGGAAGTGGGTGTATGTTTGGAGGTCAGGTTGGGGTAGCAGGACATGTTACTATTGCCAATAAAACTTCTGTCGGAGGTCAGGCAGGTGTTATCTCTAATATCAAAACAGAAGGGCAGAGCCTCTTTGGAACTCCCGCAATGGATGCAAAAGAGTATTTCAGAGCGTACTCAATCTTTAGAAAGTTACACAAAAGATAAATGATTTTTCTTAGCTTTGTAGCTTAAAGAAATTTATAATTATACTTAAATTGGTTTTGGAATATCAAAAAACTTTAAATAAATCGCACACAATAAGTGGTAAAGGGTTGCATACCGGCAAATTTGTTACAATTACCCTTAATCCTGCTCCGTTAAACAGCGGTGTGGCTTTTTGCCGTACAGATATTCCCGGAAGGCCTATAATAAAAGCAATAGCAACTAATGTAACACAAACAGAGAGAGGGACGGTTTTACTGAGCAATGGTGCATCGGTATCTACTGTAGAACATCTGTTGTCGGCACTTTATTCTATGGGTGTTGATAATGCCTTAATAGAGGCTGACGGCCCTGAAATTCCCATTTTAGATGGCAGTGCAAAGTTTTATGCTGATATAATTGACAAAGATGGATTGTGTGTGCAGCATGATGCAAGAGATGTATTTGAAGTTAAGGAGGCTATTATTTGCAAAGATCCTTTATCGGGATCTGAAATAGCGATATATCCCGACAATAAGTTTTCAGTGACCATAATGGTTGATTTCGATTCAGAAGTTATAGGCCAGCAATATGCCCTTTTTGATTTCGATACCAATTATTTACAAGAGATAGCACCTTGTCGCACATTTGTTTTTTTGCATGATATTTTACCTCTTATCGACAAAGGTCTGATTAAAGGAGGAGATTTGGAGAATGCTATTGTTATTGCAGAAAAAAGTGTTTCAATTATTGATAAGGAAAAACTGCAAAAGCTTGTTAAAAAAAGAGACGATGTTCCTATTGAGAAGGGATATATAAATACAAAGCTTTTATATACAAATGAGTGTGCCAGACATAAACTTCTGGATTTATTAGGAGATTTGTCTTTATCCGGTTTTTATTTTAAGGGAAGAGTGATAGCTTTAAAGCCGGGGCATAAAATTAACACAGATATATCAAAAATATTAATAGAAAAATGGCAACAGAGAGTTTGAAAACAGTAGATATCCCGATTTACGACCCCAATGCAGAACCTGTTATTGATGTAAATGGGATAAAAAAGCTTCTTCCGCACAGACCTCCTTTTTTGATGGTCGACAGAATAATCCATATCGAAAAAGATATGGTGGTTGGTATCAAAACAATAGGTGTAAACGAAGGTTTTTTTGCAGGTCATTTTCCTGAAGAGCCGGTTATGCCAGGGGTGTTGATTATTGAATCGATGGCTCAGGTAGGTGGAATATTGGTTATGTCTGAGCTTGAAGAGCCTGAAAAATATTCAACCTATTTTGCTAAAATTGATAAGGCCAAATTCAAAAGAAAAGTTGTACCTGGCGATGTTATGGTAATAAAGCTTGTGTTGACGGCTCCTTTAAGGCGTTCAATTGTAAGTATGAAAGGGGAGGTTTACGTTGGCAACACATTGGCCTGCGAGGCGGAGATGGTAGCTCAAGTAATCAGGAATAAGTAGAATAAATTATGAATCATACATTTATACATCCGGATGCTAAAATTGGCTCAAATGTAACAATTGAGCCCTTTTCTTACATTGCGGCCAATGTAGAAATTGCTGACGGATGTTGGATTGGTCCTCATGCAACAATAATGGATTATGTGAAAATCGGCAAAAATTGCAGAGTTTATCCTGGTGCTATTATTGGCGGTGAACCACAGGATTACAAATTTTCCGGAGAGCTTACCTATGTAGAGATTGGAGAGAATACTATTATTAGGGAGTATGCAACCATTAACAGAGGTTCTCTTAAAAGTGGCAGAGGTGTCACAAAAATAGGGAACAACTGTATGATTATGTCATATGCTCATGTTGCTCACGACTGTATTGTTGCAGATAATGTTGTTTTGGTTAGCTATGTTGCTGTAGCCGGTGTCTCTGACATTGAGGAGTATGCTATAATCGGAGGCCACTCGGCGCTTCATCAGTTTACAAGAATTGGAGCACACTCGATGCTTTCAGGAGGCTCTATGGTCGGGAAAGATGTTCCTCCTTTTATTGTAGCGGGTAAACGACCGTTAGCATTTGGTGGCGTTAATGTAATTGGATTAAGACGAAGAGGATTTTCCAATGAAAAGATTGACGAAATCAGAGAGATTTACAAAGTGATCTATCATAACGGTCTTAATACAACAGATGCCTGCGATAAGGCAGACTCTATTTTTAAAGATACCGCTGAGAAGAGGCAAATTATAGATTTTATAAGATCTTCGAAAAGAGGTATCATCAGAGGTGTTGTTGAATCAATAGATGAATAAATCAGAAGACTCAATTTTTTCTAGTGCTTACTTGCCTCCCTTTGACTATTTTAAGGTGTTGCACAACAGTGGCAGATGTCTTATTGAACAATGGGAAAACTATCAGAAGCAATCTTTCAGAAACCGTTGTAATATATATGGAGCAAACGGCTTGCTTTCTTTAATTATTCCTGTAGACAGAAGCAAAGGGTTATCTCTGCCAATTAAGGAGATAACGATAGATTACGGCACCAATTGGCAAAAGGGCCATTGGAAAGCAATAGAGTCGGCATATAACTCATCTCCTTTTTTTGAATATTATAGCAGTGACTTTTTTTCTTTTTATAATAAAGAGCATTTATTTCTTTTTGATTTTAACACAGAGCTTACCCGATTACTGATTTCCCTTTTGGGGATTGAAACGGAGCTCTCTTTTACTGAATGTTATATAAAGGAGTATAGTAAAAACGATTATCGTTCGGTTATTCATCCAAAGAAAAAATCCCCTTTTGAAAACTCAAATAAAAAAGGGCAATACCATCAGGTATTTGCCCAAAAATATGGTTTTATTGAGAACTTATCGGTAATTGATTTGCTTTTTAACGAAGGCCCTGAATCGTTACGATATCTTGAAGCCGACTAAAAGCGGAACCCAACAGTCATCAGAAACTTCCATCCCGACATGTCAAGGGTACCTATTGGCGCCGCGTGATTAGTGTAGTCGTTGTACAGAGAGAAGTTCTCACTGCTGGATAATCTTTTCTGAAAGGCAAAATCGAGAAATCCTGAAGATTTCCAGCGTATGCCTAGACCTCCTGAAAAGTAATCTACATCGTATCCGATGTTTTTCTCCGGATTGTCGTATCTGCTGTACCCTCCGCGAAGAGAGACATTGTCGGCTAACCTGAGTTCTCCCCCTAACCTTAAGATGTTGGCTTTAACAAAGTTGTTTGCGATATATTGATTTTCTTCCCTGAATTCGCTCTGATGTCCAGTTTCGGTAAGCATTTTTGTTGCTGAGTAATCAATACCTTCGTAGTCTACACTTATTATTCCAAATTTACCAAAAACGTAAGATGCTCCGAGATTCCACCTGAAAGGGGTGTTAACTCTGTAGCTGTACTCTCCGATAGGAGATAAAATAGAGCTCCTGTAACCGTCTGAGTATCGCGCGTTGATACTTTCGTCCCAAGTGTCATTTATAAAAAACCATGTAGGAGTTGAAACAGCAGCACCCAATCTGAGGCCGCCTACAGGCAGGGCAATTACTCCCAGCTTGAGATTAACTCCCATTCCTGTTGATGTTTGCCGGTATGTGTGGGTGAAAGTAGAAAAACCGGAGTCAAAAAGTCCGGGATTAACCGCAGTCTCGGAATATTTCTGATAGTCTGAGTAGTCAATAGACTGAATTCCGATATTGGCACCAATGAATAATTTGTCTGCGAAATTAATTCCTGAATTAAAGACCAGCTCATTCATGCTTCCCTTTTGCTCTCTGTAAAACTCCTGATTAACCGCTCCGGCCATAACTATCTGACCTCCGATAATGTTTTCTGTAGCCCCTATGTAGTCGTAGTCTGAGTCCGGCAAAGGGTCTAGCAGATTGGAGTTCCAGGCAAGAATCTCTTTCCAGGAAGCCCCCGGGAAATCATAGAACGGATTCCATGATTGAGTTATGTCGAGATTACCGTTAAAAACCCCTCCAAGACCTTCGGCAAGACCTCCAAGCCAGCTGGAACTGTTAGTTGTGCCTGCAGAATAAGACCTTGAATTATAGTTATTTAGTTTATTAATAACAATTCCAAAACTCACACTTCTTAATCCGTGGATGCTGCTCCCTATGTTTAATGATGTGGCGAATCCGGCACTGGATATACCGGGCCTAAGCCAGTTTTCTCTATTGTTGTTTCCGAGATAATCAGATTTTATGTTCTCTGACGAAAACGAAGGAGTAAAAGAGAATTCGGAGTATTTGTAAATTGCGGATGATGCCGGGTTTAGACTAATTGAATAGATGTCGCCACCCAAAGATGTAAAGGCATTTCCCATTGCCATTGATCTGGCGGTGCCTTCGTGTCTTATCTGTGAGAACCTTAAAGCATCTGCGGCTCCTTGCGCAGATGCATTTAAGGTTAAAAACAGTGCCGATATTATTGAAATATATCTTTTTATCATATTCTAAAAAATTTACCTGCGATAACCGGATGACGAACTTTGTGAAGAACTGGTACTACTTGAAGAGGTACTTGAAGATGATGATGAAGTAGTGGTTGTAGTGGTTCGTGCAGGGGGTGGAGTACTTGTACTTCGGGTTGTTGTGTTACTTCTGGAAGTACTAACTCTGTCAAAGTTGGAGGTGGATCTTTGTGAAGATACACCAGTGCTTCTTTGATTACCCGAAGACGATTCGATAGTTCTGGCTCTTTCAGATTGTCTGTAGGTAGTATTGGGAGCTGTAGTCCTCCTTACCTCTGACGAACTTTGTGAAGAGGATTGCGCAGCACTCCTAGAGGGAGCTGTTCTGGTTACCTGACGACTGCCAGTATTGGAAGTACGGTTAACACTTTCACTGCGACCGGTATTAGCTGTGCGACTAATATTTTCTCGGCGATCAGTATTAGTTGTACGGGTTACATTTTCTGAGCGTTCGGTGTTAACGGAACGATCTGTACGATTTGTGCGGGTAACAGCGCTTCTTTCTCCTGTCACTCCGGCACTCTCTACTCCGGTTCCTCTCCTGTAGATGCTCTCTGAGTATCTTTGCTCAAGATTCTGAGAGCCGTTATAAACTGACTCACCTCTGACCTGACTTACGCGAGCATCTCTTCTGATATAAGAACCTCCCGAATTTGAGACCGCTTGCGAACCTCCTGTTGACTGCACTTCATGTCTTGAAGACTCTCTCCTTCCGTAGAAGCGGTCACGATTTGATACCCCCGAACGATAAACATATGGATAGCCGTAGCCGTAATAAGGGTCGTGGCCGTAATAGTATTGATAAGGCCAGTGATATCCGATGGGGAGATGCCAATGTGAGTACAATGCGGGGTGTGACCATCCGTGGTAAAACCATGGATCGTAGTCATACCATGGATTGTAAAAACGATAATTCCATGAAAAATGCGGATAGTACCAGCTCCAGTATGTACGCCAGCCTCTTGACATATAGGCGTAACGGTTATATCGGTAGTCCAGAAGCCATGGATTATAGAAATCCAGGGTGTTGTAGGTTATGTTGATATTGTACTGGGGTTGATCGAACTTAGTGAGTCTCTCTTCGAACGACTCTCCCGGATTAAGAATAATGTAGGTTACATCGGGCTTTGCCTCTATTTCGACATTCCCCTGCTGGTCGACATAGGCGGGTTCAATAACTTTGCCATTTATAATCACTCTGTTAGATTCCTGAGTTTTTCCCCTCAGTTCACTAATTTCAAGATCTGCCTCTGTGTTTACTACAATGTAACTGCTTTGGCCGGATCGTTGATAAATGGCATCTTCGTATGAAGATGAAGCATATCTGGTTGTAGTACCACAAGAGCTAAGAATAAATCCTAGTAATAACGATATGATTATTCTGTTTTTCATAATACACCTCCTGTGTTTTATAATTTATTTTGTACTTTTGTGCCTTTAGTTAAAATAGAACAAAAATCGTTCCATCAGTACTTATCATTGCTTTAATTATTACAAAAATAGAAAAAAATGGCAAAAGAGATTGTCAATAGAGAAGAAAACTACTCATTATGGTATAATAACCTGGTTATTAAGGCCGATTTGGCTGAGAATTCTGCCGTTAGAGGATGTATGGTAATTAAACCATATGGCTATGCAATTTGGGAAAAGATGCAGGCACAGCTCGACAAAATGTTTAAAGAGACTGGGCATGTAAATGCCTATTTTCCCCTTTTTATACCCAAGTCTTTTCTGAGCAAAGAGGCCGAACATGTAGCGGGGTTTGCAAAGGAGTGCGCAGTTGTAACTCACCACAGACTAATGACCAACCCCGACGGACCTGGAGTAGTTGTCGATCCGGATGCAAAACTGGAAGAAGAGCTTATTGTCCGTCCTACTTCGGAGACAATTATCTGGAATACATACCGCAACTGGATAAAATCGTACAGAGATCTTCCTATTCTTGTGAATCAGTGGGCAAATGTGGTTAGATGGGAGATGAGGACAAGGCTCTTTCTGAGAACCACCGAATTTTTATGGCAGGAGGGACATACTGCTCATGCAACACAGGCAGAGGCAGTAGAGGAGACAGAAAGAATGGTTCGTGTTTATGAACAATTTGCTAAAGAGTTTATGGCCATTCCGGTTGTTGTAGGGCATAAGTCTGAGAGTGAGCGCTTTGCAGGGGCTCTTGACACTTTGTGTATTGAGGCATTAATGCAAGACGGCAAGGCGTTGCAGGCGGGGACTTCCCATTTTCTAGGTCAGAATTTTGCTAAAGCATTTGATGTTCAGTTTGCTAACAAAGAGGGGGGACTTGATTATGTCTGGGCAACATCATGGGGGGTGTCCACCAGATTAATGGGGGCTCTTATTATGGCTCACAGTGATAATAGCGGGTTGGTTTTGCCTCCTAAACTAGCTCCGATTCATGTGGTGATGGTGCCAATATTTAAAAGTGAAGAGGATTTAAATAAAATTCTGGCAGAGATGCGCGATATTAAAGATAAACTGGAAAAGAGGGGTTTATCTGTAAAGATCGATGACAGGGATAATCTAAGATCGGGATTTAAATTTGCTGAGTGGGAACTTAAAGGTGTTCCGGTAAGGATAGCAATCGGGCCAAGGGATCTTGAAAATGGAACTGTAGAGGTTGCCCGCAGGGATACATTGACCAAAGAGTCGAAAAGTAAAGTTGACATTGATATTTTCATTAACGGACTACTCGACGAGATACAAGAGAATATTTATAATAAAGCACTTGAATTCAGAGAGAAAAACACCGTTAAGGTAGACGATTTTGAAACTTTTAAGGAGAGAATAGAGAAAGGGGGCTTTTTGCTTTGTCATTGGGACGGAACAAAAGAGACAGAGGAGAAAATTAAGGAAGTGACTAAAGCTACCATTAGATGTATCCCGATGGATAATGTTGATAACGAAACGGGCTTTTGTGTTTATAGTGGTAAACCCTCGGCTGGAAGAGTATTTTTTGCAAGGGCGTATTAAAATATTCACTATTTTTACTTTTTTAAATGATATGGCTAAAAGGTTTTGTGTTATTTTTTTTGTTTTATTTGTACAATCGCTTGTTGCTCAGGAGAAAAAATCTCTTAGTGTCGGTCATGAACTAAGTCTTATTGTTGCATCTAAGGTTGAGATTCCAAAGTTGACCCCGCCTGAACCGGAGCCCAGCAGATGGAGCGGGGGAACATTTGTTCAGTTGGGTTTTTCGCAGCTCTCTCTTACAAACTGGTCTTCCGGAGGCAATAATAATGTTGCTTTGAATACTTACCTGAATATTTACAGAAATTACGCAATTAAAGAGGAGATGTTTTGGGAGAATCGTCTTCAGGTTGGCTATGGTTTTGTTCAGTCATTCGGAGACAGATACAGAAAAAGTGACGATAAGCTGATTTTTGACAGCAAGTTGGGATACAGGGCTTTCAGAAACTTTTTTGCCGCTGCCTCTTTTAATTTCAGATCGCAGATGACAAATGGTTTTACCTATCCGGCTAACACCGATCCAGTTTTGGTATCAGGACCCTTTGCCCCTGCCTATTTCTCTCTTGGTGTGGGTATGGATTATAAGCCTTTTCAGCCCTTGTCGGTTAATTTTTCTCTGTTAACCGGAAATCTTGTAATTGTTGAAAAGAGAGGATTAAGAACCAGATACGGGAATAAAATTGATCAGGCAGCTAAGCTTGAGTTGGGTGCTCAGTTAAAATTTGAATACAGACATAAGATATCAAATAATCTGACTATAAACTCAACCCTGAACCTCTTTTCTGACTACCTTGGTACACCTAAAAATGTGAAGGTTTATTGGGATCTTTTTATTGATACAAAAATTAACAAATTCTTCTCGGCCAGTATAAGGACAAACCTAATTTATGACGACGAAATCCTTATTGCAGACAAAGACGACAGGATGGCTCCGAGAATACAGTTTAAAGAGATACTTTCAATTGGATTTTCATATACTATCGGTGACTTTAAAAAATAATGCTATCGCAATTTAAAACCACACTGCTTAAGCTGGTTGGTTCGGATAATTTGCATCCGGCATCTCCGGACAATCCGGCAATTCTTGTTGCCGTAAGTGGAGGTATTGACTCTATGTGTCTGGCCCATCTTTTCTATCGGATTGCCTATAAAAATTTTGCTGTGGCCACTGTTAATTTTTCTCTCAGAGAAGAAGAGAGTGATGCCGATGAACAACTTGTAATTAATTGGGCCAATGAGAAGGGAATTCAGGTATTCCATACTTCATTCGATACTAAGAGATATGCAAATTCAAAAGGGATATCAACTCAGATGGCAGCTAGAGATCTTAGGTACGACTGGTTTGAAAAGCTTGCCAGAGAGTATTCATTCAGTTATATTGCTACTGCTCATAACCTCAATGATTCTGTTGAGACATTTTTTTTAAACATTCTGAGAGGGACAGGTATACAGGGACTCACCGGGATTAAAAAGAAGAATGGAAATATAATTAGGCCTCTTTTACAATTTACCAGAAGAGAAATTGCAGAGTATACTAAAAGTGAACAGATACCTTTTCGTGAAGATGCAACTAACTCAGAAGTTTATTACTCCAGGAATCGTTTAAGGAATATGGTTTTTCCTGAGTTTGAGATGATCAACCAGTCGTTTCTTAAAACCGTTGAAAGGGATATGGAAAATATTGAGGCAGCTTCCGATATTCTTTCAGATTTGTACTTACAAAAAAAGGAGATTTTATTGGATTTGAGCACTAACCGAATCTCAATTCCTGCTCTTTTAAAGGAGAACCGGCCCGATTACTGGCTATATATGATTTTAAGTGAGTATGGTTTTAACTCTTTGCAATGCGAGCAAATTTACGACTCTCTTTTGGGTCAACCGGGAAAGGAGTTTCATTCGGACAGCACCCTTGTATTAAAAGACAGGGATAATCTTCTGATATACAGCAAGGGAACTTTGGAGGAGAGTAGTATTTGTGATAATGATTTGGTTGTGAGCAATATCCAATGTGGAACAAAATCGGAATTCTCTTTTGAGGGTTCAAATATTTCTTTCAGTTGTTACTCAAAACCGGATAATTTCAGTTTTAAGAAAAAGGCAGATCTTTTCGATAATCCTCTTGGAGATCTTTTTGGTGCAAATGTATTATATATGGATGCCGATAAGGTCAAATTTCCTGTAATAATAAGAAAGTGGAAGGATGGAGACAAATTTATTCCTTTGGGTATGACAGGATACAAAAAAATAAGCGATTATCTTACCGATATCAAGTTAAACAGGTTCAGTAAAGATAAACAGAGTGTTATTACATCAGGGGGTGAAGTCATCGCTCTCACTGGTCACAGGGTTGACGATAAATACAAAGTGACTCCCTTTACAAAAAATATACTGGAAGTCACTTTGTGTGCTCTTTAACAGCCTTCTCTTTTAGTTAAAATAGATGTTGTACGGGAGCCTTGCCATGTATTTAACCTGGCTCTCCTCTTTAAGAGATTCGTATGCCTTTTCCATTAGCATAGCAGGGTCTGATATGGTTTTTGCTGCCTTTGTACCTTCGGTAAGTATATCCATAAGTCTGTCAAGTGCTGTTTTCTGAACAGGAAACTCAACAATTCGGTAACTCTCAACAGAGGCTAGTTGGGCGGCAGAGAGAATAGCTTCTGTTAGCCCGCCTCTTTCGTCTGCCAGTTTAATCCTTACAGCATCAAGGCCCGACCATACTCTTCCCTGGGCAATTTCATCTACCTGTTGATACTCCATCTCTCTACCTTCGGCAACAAGGTTAATGAAATCGGTATAAGTTTTTTCCACAACACTTCTAAAAAATTCTATTTCATTGTTATCCAGAGATCTGTAGCCGGACATAATGTCGCTGTGTTTGTGAGTATTCACCGTTTCAGGATTAATTAACAGATGATTTTTCATCGCTTTCTGAATATTGGGAACCATACTGAACACTCCGATAGAACCTGTAAGAGTTGTGTTGTTAGTAAATATTCTATCAGCTTTTGCTGCTATCCAGTAACCTCCGGAAGCGGCATAGTCGCCCATGCTGACAATAAGTGGTTTGTCCTCTTTTAGCAGGTTTAGTTCGCGATTAATTACCTCAGAACTTTGAGCTGACCCGCCCGGAGAGTTGATTCTCAGAACAACCGCTTTAACAGTGCTGTCCTTGCGTACCTTAGAAATATGTTCGATGAATGAGTCGGAAGCAATATTATTATCGGATTTGCCCATTATTATCTCACCATCGGCGTATATAACCGCAATTTTATTTTTTTCTTTAAAGTCTACTTTTTTTGTTGCGGCAGAATAGGCAGTGCTGGATATCATTTTTAAATCTTTTTCATCCTCTACTCCGAATAGTTTAGTAATGTACTCCGAAAGCTCGTCTTTGTACATAAGTCCATCTACAAGATTGGCTTCCAAAGCTTTTTGAGCCGTTGTAATTTCGAGATTATCGGTCATCCTGTTGATGTTATCAACCGAGATCTCTCTAGCAGCCGAGATCTCCTGTACCCAGGTTAACCATATAGCATCAATATACGCCTTGAGCTGTTCACGATTCTCAGGACTCATCTTGTTGCTGATAAACTGTTCGGCAGCGGCCTTAAACTTTCCGTGCCTTATAAGCTGAACCTCTACCCCAACTTTATCTAAAAGATCTTTGAAGAACAGGGAACTGATGCTAAGTCCGCTCAGGGGAGCCATGCCGGCAGGATTCAAGTAAATTTTATCTGCAGCTGTTGCCAGATAATAGGCGGGTTGAGAGAAGTTATCTGCGTAGGCGATAACGGGTTTGCCACTCTCCCGGAATCTTGTTATTGCAGAGCGGATCTCTTCTATGTGGGATATTCCCGCTTTCATGTCAGTCACATTCATATAAAGAATCTTAATGGCAGGATCGCTTGCAGCTTTATCTATAGTCTGCAAAAAGTCGAGTATTCCCTGTGTTTTTGAAGATGTGCTCTGAAGCGGATTCATTGAGGCAAAAGGGTCATCTATTGCCTGTTCGGAAATTCTGGTTGCAAAGTTCAGTGTTAGAACAGCAGACTTTGGAACTGTCGGCTTTGTATCGGAGAAGGTAGCCAGGGAGCTTATTATTCCAATAAGAATAAAAAAAGCAAGAACCAAGGCCAGAAAAGAGCCGATAAATGTTCCGAAAACAATTTTAAAGAAATTTTTCATTGCTTTATATTTTAATAATACGGTTATTCAGTTTTTTTGAGACGGTATCCAACTCCTCTTACATTTTCCAGAATAAGAGCGGTTTCTGAAAGTTTTCTGCGTAGGTTGGAAGCAAGAGCTTCCAGCGATCTTTTGGGGTCGACATCCTTATCGGCCCATATACCGGTAAAAAGATCGGAGCTTTTGCAAATTTGATTAAAATTTTGACACAGTATCTCAAGAAGTTTGTTTTCGAAGCCGGAAAGTATAATAGAAGTGCCGTCCTGTTGAACAAGAGATCTCTCTTCCGGAGAGTAATTTAGTGTTCCAAGAGTGTAAATATCAGATTTTTTAGTAGATATTGTCAGGCATTTTTGCACTCTAATTATAAGCTCTTTTAACCCAAAAGGTTTTTTCAGATAGTCGCTGCACCCGATTTCAAAACCATTTGCAACACTGGTGTCGTCGCTTATAGATGTAATAAAAATTATCGGGATATTTTTATCGGTGGCCCGTATCATCCGGGCAAGCTCGAACCCGTCTATTTCAGGCATGTTCACATCAAAAAGAAGAAGATCAGGCCTGAATTCGTGATATTTTTCAAAAGCAGTTTTGCCGTCGTTAACAAAGCTAACTTCGTATCCGTTAAATTTAAGAAATTCACTCATTGCGTAGCCGAAGTTCACTTCGTCATCTGCCAAAAGAATCTTCTGTGCCATACTCTTCGTTTTTTAGCATAAGTGTAAATGTACTCCCTTTTCCCGCCTCGCTGGACAACTCAATTTTTCCTTTATGGGCCTTAACAACCCACATCACATATGTTAGTCCCAGACCAAAACCCTTTCCTTTTTGGGAGTGCTCTCTTTTACTGACTCTGTAGAATTTCTCAAAGACCTTGGTCTGCTCATCTTTAGGAATCCCTATTCCATTGTCCTGCACACTTATGCAAAAATACTTATTTAATGAATGAACACTTACTTTTATTTCTACTATTTCTCCGGAATATTTTATTGCATTATCGATTAGGTTTCCTATTGCATTGGTTAAATGCATTTTATCGCCATAAAAATATTCATTGCCACTCTCAACCGATGAGGTAATTGTGACACTTTTATTGGCATCTACATTGTGTCTTGCAATATGAGGTTCTATCGCAAGGTTAATATCGAAATTCTCTTTATTAAGAGATGCCTGCCTTTTCTCAAATTTATTGATATCCAATATATTTTCAATAAGGCCATTAAGAAAATAGAGTTGTTCCTTGGCTTTTATAAGAAAGTATTTGTATCCGTCGCCTTCGGCAATTTCTCCTACTTCGAGATTTGTTATTGACGACTGCAGTGGCGAACGGAGTTCGTGGGTTAGAAAGTGAGTAATATTCTCTTTTACTTTAGCCAGAGAGACCTGTTTATACAGCATTCTTGTTTGCATTACAATGCTAAAGAGGATAAAAATTGTAACAATGAGTGATAGAGCCAGAATTACCAAAAGATCGCCTTTAAAAACAGTTCTGGGGTAAAAAATCTCTGCTTCAATGATTAAATCTTTCGTTACCGTTAACGGTAACGACAAATAAAAAGAAGGCTGAAAAAACCCAAGTGTTGGGCTCTCTGATGTAGAGACAGTATTACGGATGGTATCTGAACTAATGTAATGCAGTGTAAAACGAGTACCTGCACCTGCTGCATTAAGTGATTTTGAGAAAAATGAAGCAAGGGTATCAAGATTTAGAGGGTATTCGTTCTTATATGCTTCCTGAAGGACTTCTTCGATAGAAACCTTAGTGAAGATCTCCTGTGACTCCTTAATATCAATATTTAATACTTGTTTATTTGCAATTCCAATATCAGTTGGTATTTTATTTGAAAGAATTACATTAAAGTTATTTCTTTGAGTTAAACTTCTTAGTCTAAGATCCAGCTCATCTTTAACAGATGCTTGAAGTAACAATTCACTCTCAATAATGAATTTACTTTTCTCATTTTCAATTATTCTGTATAGCC
>CAYGGD010000019.1:9779-23913 GCA_964349315.1 uncultured Muribaculaceae bacterium | reverse complement strand
GTAAAATCTATTTATAAGTATTTAAAAACCTGCGCCTCTATCCCAGTAACTTGCGTTTTTCTTAAACTGCAGTAAATCGGCAAGGGCAGATGCTTTTGCATTAATTCTGAAACTCCAGCTCTCCCACATTCCGGTAGGAACCCATGATACAGATATCATAAAACAGTGCAAATCGTAAGTTGCACTCAGCTGAGTTGTGGTAAGTGACATTTTCATCATGTCTATACCGGTATTAATGTTAAAATTGAGATCTCTCCCTAATTTAACCTGAGCTGCTATCCCGAGGGTCTGCATATGATTGTGGTTAGTATTCAGCACTCCTCCAACATTGGTGTACGATTTGTTATAGGAATAGTTATAGTTTAAATTAACAGACCATGGATTATTGGGATCCATATAATATACCCACCCTCCGGGAATGTACTCTCCCGTAACCGGATTATTATATACCCTAACATAGTTAAAGTCGCCGGTCATATCATCAGGCAATCCCTTGCCGGCTCCTCTTCGCTGTCCGCCTCCTGAAAACTGATATGAGAATGACATACTCGCATTCATGAGTCTGGCCGGCTTCATCCATCCGTTTTCTGTTAAATTGAATTTATTTATCTTTTTTCCGTAGGAATCAATTGCATAAGGGTCTAAGTTTGCATTTGCATTAAAGGCAAGAGAGCCAAAGATGGTGGTAGTCATAGAAACCGAAATATTTGACAACTTTAATGAATCAGCAAGAAAATTATAATTTCCTCCAAGAGAAAGATTATCAATTAACTTAATTTTTTTAATTCCGCCATCGGTTGTATCCTTATCACTCCTGATCTTTGCCTCAAAATTGTTTCCGAGAGAGAAATTCATGGTTGCAGAACTTCCCTTGCCGGGATAGCCAAGCAATAAACCCTCATACTGATTGTACTCTGTCTGATGCTGTACTCCATTATTATCAATATAGTTAATAATTCGGTATCCATTTGCAGGGGTACCCTGTTCCGGTCTATAGCTTACACTGACAGAAGGTTTTACCATATGTCTGATTGTTCTTATTTTTGATCTCTCCCCAAAATTAAACATACCATAAATAGTGGTGCTGGCCGACAACGACGCCGATATGTCCTGCGTTACTCCGAAATCACTGAAAATATCGCTAATATCATCTTCGACCCGTCCTGTTTCTGTGTCGTAATACTTTCTGTTCTTTTGAAAAAACCAATTCATTCCATAATTGACTCCGGGCGAAAACTGCAAATAGTTGAATAAATTAAAAGAGGGAAGGCCTATTTGAAAAGAGTGTTGCATCCCGCTGCGAAATTTCGATAAAAAACCGTCTTCGCCAAAATCACTCGCCTTGAAGTTTACTTTGTTATCTAAGTTGGTATTGTAACTCAGAGATATATTCTCATAAAACCTCTCTTTACCAATTGCGTCATCTCTTCTGAAAGGATAAATCCTGTTCATTGTAAGAGTCAGGTTTGGCAAGGTAAAGGCATAGGAGCTGTCCAGTGAATTCTGGCTGTGGAGTATATTTAACGACATCGAAAAAGGAGAGTCCGGAAAAGATTTTCCGTATGAAATTGACGATGATATTTGATTTTGAAGACTCTGCTGAATATCATACGAGTTAAACCTGTCGTTCATAGGTGTCGAAAAGTTGACAGAGGCCCTGAAAGTTGTTCCGGGGCGAGCTTTTGCATCCTGTGAATGAGACCACCTGACTGCAAAGTCTTTTGACTGGTAAAAATCGGGGGCACCCCTCTCCCCTATCTGATTTACCGAATGGTTGATGCTAAAGTTTCCGTCAAACTTGTAACGCTTTCTGTATCTTGATGTTGCAAGAACATTCCAAGAACCCAAAGTGTACATATCTGTAGTGAGAGTAAGGTCGAAGTGATCTCCAAAAACAAAATAGTACCCCAAACCTAAAAGGGCAAAACCTCTGGCCGCTTCGTCACTGAAAGTTGGAATCAGCAACCCGCTCGAACGGCTTGCCTGATTAGGTACAAATCCGAAAGGAAGAATAAATGGGGTTGGAACATCTTCGAGAACAAGATATGCTGGGCCAAAAACAGTTACCCTGTTTGGCTCATTTACAATTTTAGCATTTGTAAGCTGAAGATAAAAATGGGGGTGATCGTGATCACAGGTTGTATATTTTCCTCGGGAAATATTAATAGAGTTATCGGGCATTTTTTTTAAAAGAGTACCATGAAGAATACCTTCCGCCTCCTGAGTAATCATATTGGTTATCCTGGCCTTTTTAGATTCAAAATTATAGTACACAGTTTCCATTGTGTACTTTTCCATTCCCTCTACCATTTCGGGCTTTCCCTGAAGAACACCTGTAGAGTCTTCTATACCGGAAGCAAAAACGGTTTGAGTATCCATATCGTAGGCCATATAGGCCGAACTGATTTCCAGAGTACCATATTTAACCGTTACATCACCATAGTAATATATCATCCTTTTCCCACCCGAAAAGTCCTCTATAATAGAGTCCTTTGCTCCGGAAAAAACCGGAAAAAGAAGAGAGCCCCTCATCTTTACAGAATCGGCAGAAGTGAGAGTGTCAGAAACTGAAGAGACAAGAGTGTCCGAAACAGAAGCTACAACAGTATCCGGTACCGGAACAGCCACGATTATGGTATCACCAACCGGCACACCATAAGCATAAACACGGTCATAATTCCCCACCCACAAAAAGATGGCTGCAATAATTATGACTACCGGAATAACCCCTTTTCTCAAAACCAAAATATAAGGTTTAACAAAAATGTACTACATTTGTGAGATGCAAAGTTAATTATAATTAACAAGAATTATGCCTCTGAAATTACTTTTGGTTTTTTTTTCAATTCTGCTCTTTTCGAACATCTCAGCACAGGATTCAACTTCGGTTAACATAAGAAGAGTGGTTATAGACCCCGGCCACGGAGGTCGTGATCCCGGAGCGGTAAGTCCCGATGGAAAAGTGTTGGAAAAAAACATTACTCTTTCTGTAGCACTTAAGCTTGGAGAGCTGATTAGAAAAAACTATCCCTATGTAGAGGTAATATACACCCGTGACAGAGATATCGCCGTAAACCTCGATCGCCGTACAGAAATTGCAAACAAAAGCAAGGCAGACCTCTTTATGTCCATCCACGTAAACGCAGCACGCTATAGAGCCGCAACAGGATCTGAAACCTTTATCATGGGGCAGGACAAATCCAGCTCCAATCTGGAGGTAACAATGCTCGAAAACAGCGTTGTTTTGCTCGAAGGAGACGATTATCAAAGCCGATACGAAGGTTTTAATCCCAACGATCCCGAATCTTATATTATTTTTTCTCTGCTTCACAACGCTCATCAGGAACAGAGCATAGCAATGGCCTCGCTGATACAAAAACATTTTAATAATGGCCCCATAAAGGTTAACAGAGGTATAAAGCAGGGGCCGCTCCTGGTATTATGGAAAACAGGAATGCCATCTGTTCTAATAGAGCTGGGCTTTATCTCTAATGCAAACGACCTTAAGATACTTAACGACAAAAAGAATCACGATGTATTTGCGCAACTCATCTTTAACGCATTCAGCGAATACAAAAAACAATACGACAGAGGATACAATAACAACCGGTACATTACCCCTGCTCCTGTTGCCAATTCAGAACATAAAGAAGATACAATTTCTATAATTCGCAGTACAATCTCCTCTTCTCTGGAACAAACCGCCCCACCAGAATCTCATTACAGAGTCCAGATATTATCTGTATCAAAGCTACTCCCGGCCAATTCCCCCGACTTAAAAGGGATAAAAGAATATGAATATCTAATCACAGGAAATCAGTACAAATATACAGTTGGCCGCCACACCACACTGAATCAGGCGAGAGAAGCACTTGCAGAAACAAGAAGAGTTTTTCCGCAGGCATTTATTATAAGAGTTCAGAATAATAACATCGTTCCACTATGACAAAAATTAAACTAAGCCGACAGCAGAAAACCGGCCTTTTCGCCATTCTTATTTTTTTATCTATTTATGTAGTAATAAATTACTTACAGGGTAAGGACCTCTTTAGCGGAAGTTACACATACCATGCTGTTTACCACGATGTAGAGGGGCTGACGTCAACCGGGCCTGTTTATATAAGAGGATACAAAGTGGGCTTTGTAGAGAGCATAAACTTTAATCAGGATAAAGACCACTTTTTGGTAAAATTCAGAATAAACAAAAAGTATAAACTCCCTCGCAACTCATCTGCAGAGATTTACAGTGCCGACCTTCTCGGCACAAAAGCTGTTCGAATTAATCTTAGCAACGAAAATGCCCTTCTTGGAAACAAAGACACCCTGCTCTCCTCCACAGAAACCGGAATGATCGATATGCTTGTAAGCGAAATCATGCCCCTTAAAGATGATATTACCGGTTTAATCTCTACTCTCAATGCAACTCTTGAGAATGTAAATGATATACTGAACCCTCAGGCGAAAAAGGATATAGCCGAATCTCTTGAATCTTTAAGAAATACTTTAAACAGCACAAAGATAATTGCCGGTAACCTTGAAAAAAGCTCTCCCGAGATTCCAGTTTTAATGGAAAATCTCAATAACCTTACCTCCCGACTAAACACAACAGCTCAAAAACTGAACAACGGGCTGGACAACGTTACAGAAATAACAGAATCTCTTAAAGAGTCTGATATTGCAGGTACACTCACAGCTCTTAAAGAACTCCTGCTTCAGATAAATAATCCGGAGGGAACTATGGGTAAATTATTGCACACAGACTCTCTTCATAGCTCAATCGACCGACTGGTAAACGATTTGGAAGAGCTGGTTAAAAATATTAACAATAATCCTAAAAAATATATCAGAGTAACCATTTTTTAATTAAAAATATTTCATATATTATGCTGTTTTTTAAGTTTTTAAAAAGAGCAATTTTTATTAAAATTTTTTTACGCTGAATAACAACCTATTGTAAAATTTTTGAATTTTGCAATAGGTTTTGTTTTTTTTTAATAGAATTTTATCACCAAATTTGTGTACCCAATCTTAACCTATCCTTAAAATATGACTGAAGCTAAACATAACCTCGTGTGGAATAATTGTCTTCGTATAGTTCGTGATATTATCCGCCCGCAGAGCTTCAGAACCTGGTTCGAACCAATTAGAGCAATTAGACTTGCCGGATCGGTTCTTACTATCGAAGTTCCCTCAAATTTTTTCAGAGAATACATAGAAGAGCACTATATAGACCTTATCAGCAAAGCACTCAAAAGGGAGCTTGGTAAAGAGGCCAAACTTGAGTATAGTGTCAAAATGATTTCCGGAGAAGATGCTGTTACCTATCCTCAGCAACAGACTCAGGAGATTAAAAACAAAGCTGTCCCATTCCCCAACAAGGGGGCGTGTATAACAAATCCATTTATTATTCCTGGTCTGCAACAACTGGAAATAGACCCTCAGCTAAACCCTCACTACTCCTTCGAAAATTTTATTGAGGGTGAATGTAACCGTCTTGCCAGATCTGCCGGGCTCAACATAGCCGACAATCCTGGTCACGGAACCTTTAATCCTCTTTTTTTATACGGAGGATCCGGGCTTGGGAAAACACATCTGGCTCAGGCAATAGGAATTGACATAAAAAGCAGGTTTCCGGAAAAAATAGTACTGTACGTAAGCGCAAACCGCTTTATGACACAGTATATGGATGCTACTACTGTTAAAAACAAACTTACCGACTTCCTCCATTTCTATCAGATGATAGATGTACTTATAATAGACGATGTACAGGAATTTGCCGGAAAAGCAGGTACTCAGAATGCCTTTTTCCATATATTCAGCCATCTTCACTCTGTTGGCAAACAGCTGATTTTAACTTCGGACAAAGCTCCGGTCGATCTTCAAGACCTCGAAATCCGACTTCTCTCCAGATTTAAATGGGGGTTGCTGGCCGAACTTCTGCCACCTGACTTCAACACACGCGTCTCCATTCTTAAAGCAAAAAGCTACAAAGACGGAATTGCACTTCCCGAAGAGGTTATCTCCTTCATTGCTGAAAGAGTAACTACAAACATAAGGGAAATAGAGGGGACACTTATCTCTTTGCTCGCGCACTCTACCCTTGCAAATAAAAAAATAAGTCTTGAACTGGCCGAAAGTCTTATAGAAAAACTTGTAACACGCAACCGTCCGGAAATTACAGTCGATCGTATTCACAAAGTGGTTTGCGACTATTTTAAAATCGATTCTAATAATTTTCTCAGTGCATCCAGAAAAAGAGAGTTGGTTCAGGCAAGGCAAATTGCAATGTATTTAAGCAGAAACCACACCAAAAATTCTTTGGCATCAATAGGTTCACTCACAGGAGGCAGAGACCATGCAACAGTACTTCACGCCTATAATACTGTATGCGATCTCTTGGATACAGACAGATCTTTCCGTAAATTTGTAGTAGATATTGAGAGGCAACTCAAGTCTGAATAACTGCTCCATCGTATTAACCCCCGTAAATAACCTGTCATATGGATAACTCTGCTATTTTTACAATATTCGATCAAATTACCAAAATCCCTAGAGAGAGCGGTAAAGAAGAGAAGATTATTGCTTATCTGATTGACTTTGCAAAAAGCCGTTCGCTAAACTACAAAAAAGACTCAGCCGGAAATGTTGTAATATTCAAGCCGGCAACAAAAGGTAGGGAAAACTCTCCCGCCGTTGTTCTCCAGAGTCACTCCGATATGGTTTGCGAAAAAAACTCTGACAGTAATTTTAATTTTGATACTGATCCCATTCAATATATCGAAGAAGATGGCTGGCTCATTGCTAAAGAGACCACCCTCGGTGCCGACTGCGGCATCGGAATGGCCGCTCAACTGGCAATTCTCGACTCAGACAATCTCTCTCACGGGCCAATAGAGGCTCTATTCACTAGTGAAGAAGAGACAGGCCTTAAAGGGGCAAAAGAGCTTAAACCGGGGTTTATTACCGGCAAAATCCTTATTAATCTCGACTCCGAAGATGAGGGCGAGTTATTTATCGGATGTGCCGGCGGTGTCGATACAACAGCACGATTCCGCTACAATACCGAAAAGGTTAACGAGAAATCGGTTTGCTTTAAAGCATCCTTTGCGGGAGCAACCGGAGGACACAGTGGCGACGATATTCATAAAAACAGAGCCAACGCTAATCAGATTCTAATGCGCTACCTATACTCCCTTTCACTCAACATCCCTTTTTCTCTGTGTGAAATTGACGGCGGAAATAAGAGAAATGCAATAGCACGCGAAGCTTACGCAGTTATTGCTATCGACTCAGACAACCGTAAAAAAGCAGAGGAGCTCTTTACAGAAACCCTTAACGAAGTTAAAGAGGAGCACCATGTATCCGATCCTGAACTTAGTGGCACATTCCAAAACACTAAGCTACATACAACCGCAATTGACAAAAAAACTACTGATGCTCTGATAAAAGTTCTTAACGGACTCCCTCATGGTGTACTTGCAATGAGCCAGGATATCGAAAACCTTGTTGAAACCTCCACAAACCTTGCCTCAATAAAGCACGAAGGCAACAACACATTAAAAATAGGAACAAGTCAAAGAAGCTCAATTAACTCTGCACGGTTTAACGCTGCCCGAAGAGTTGAATCTCTGCTGGTTCTTGCAGGAGCAGATGTTACACACGAGGGCGAGTATCCCGGGTGGAAACCTAAAACAGACTCTCCTATTCTGGAAATAACTAAAAGCTCATACAAAAAATTATTCGGTAACGAGCCCATAGTCAGAGCAATCCATGCAGGCCTCGAGTGCGGGATGTTTCTAAAGACATATCCCCACCTTGATATGATCTCTTTCGGCCCCACTATAAAAGGGGCACACGCACCGGGAGAGCGGCTGGAAATATCAACCGTAGATAAATTCCGTAAACTCCTGATTGATGTTTTGGAAAATGTTAAATAATTGATGTTATTATGCCGGCAATAATTGCACCATCAATGCTCTCTGCAAATTTTGCAAATCTTGAGCACGATATTAATATGGTAAACCAAAGCGAAGCAGACTGGTTTCATCTGGATATTATGGACGGAGTGTTTGTTCCAAATATCTCTTACGGGTTTCCGGTTATAAAAGCGATATCGTCCCGGGCAAAAAAACCGCTTGACGCTCACCTTATGATTGTCAATCCCGATAAATTCCTCACTCAGTTTGCCGAAGCCGGTGTTAATTATCTCAGTGTTCATATGGAGGCATGCACACACCTTCACAGAACCCTTCAGAACATCGAAGCTCTCGGAATGAAGCCGGGGGTTGCACTTAACCCTCACACCCCTGTCGAAACTCTTACCGATATTCTGCCCTACACCTCTTTTGTGCTGATTATGTCGGTTAATCCCGGCTTCGGAGGGCAAAGTTTTATAGAAAACACACTCGCTAAAATATCACGGCTAAAAGAGATGATAGCAAAAAAATCACTCTCTGTTCTTATAGAGGTTGATGGTGGCGTAACCATAAAAAACGCACCTCAGCTAATTAAAAGCGGAGCAGATATCCTGGTTGCCGGCAATACTGTGTTCAAATCATCAGATCCCTTAAAAACCATATCAAAGTTAAAAGCTATATAATATAGCCTATCTCTTTAAAGTGGTATTTATTTACCGACCCATCTCTCTTTTGCAATATCAAGCAGGAGTTACGGTCTATTCCAGTTATTCTCGCCTCAATAATTTCACCGGAAGGAGTCTCTTTGTATTTGTGAAACTCCTCTAATCTGTAAAGAGATTCATAATACTCTCTGTCTAATCTTCCCTCTTCCGATACCGAACCGAAATTTACGTAAGGATAATAGAGTTCATGAATATTACCCGCCAAGGCCTCAAGCTCCACCTTAATATCGTAATTATTTCCGGTAATATTTTTCAAAGAAACCGGATTCGGAGCATCTGAATCGAAACTATCCTGATTTAGGTTTAACCCTATACCCACTATAGAACCTGACAAAGTGTCGCCTGACAAAAAGTGCTCTATAAGAATTCCGCATATTTTTTTGTCCCCTGCATAGATATCATTGGGCCATTTAATCCTTGCCTCAACACCTCTGCTTTTCAAATATCTCTTTATTCCAATGGTTATTATCTTAGCAATAACAAACTGATTTTCAGCAGTGATTGAATTATCTTTAAGAATTATGGAAAAGGTCAGATTCTTGCCTTGTGCACTCTCCCAGCTGGTCCCTTTCTGCCCCCTTCCGCTTGTCTGATATTGAGCAGCAAAGAGGGTAAAATCGTCACTTTGACTCATTTGCCTAAGTGCCTCACTATTAGTAGAATCAATGGTTTCAAACCACTTTATATTAAATGCCATATCAATTATTTTATTGTTGGCCGCAAAATTGCAGTATTTTTGTAGAAATTTAGCATAAAAAAGACAATTATTGTGCCAGTAAAAAAGAAAACAACTCAACAGAATGCCGTCATTAAACCCGAAGAGGTTGACGCTTTGGAACTAAAATGCATAACCGACGCAATGCTCGATAAAAAAGCAAGTTTTGTCTGCTCCCTCGATTTACGACAGATAGGAACAGCAATATGCGACTATTTTGTTGTTTGCAATGCCGACTCATCTACACAGGTAGCGGCAATAGCAGACAATGTAGAGGATATGATGCAAGAGAAGTGCGGCAGAAAAGTAATAAGAATGCAGGGAAAAGAGAATGCATTCTGGATAATAATAGATTACGGTAACATCGTTGTTCATATATTCCAGACTGAATACAGACAGTTTTACAGGTTGGAGGATTTATGGGCAGACGCCGAAAAAACCATATATAACGATTAAATGGAAAAACCTAAAGATTCAAACAAGCCCAAGAGTCCGGCTCCTAAATTTTGGCCTCCCAAATTCAATATCATGTGGATATATGTGATACTCCTGGGCGCAATTGCATATATGTGGACCTCATACGACGGAGGTGAACCACTCAAATCTGAATGGATGAATGTAAAAGAGGAGATGATTGAGGCAGGAGATGTCGAAAAAATCATTTACATCACCAATCAAAACCGGGCCGAGGTCTTTATTAAGAAAGACAGTCTGCCAAAATATTCCGAAAAGTTCAGTGGCAAAGAGCCGAAAGTAGGGCCTCAGTTCTATTTTTTAGTCTCTTCTAACTTTAATCCCGAAGAGCAGTTTGAAACTGTTCGCAGCGAACTTTCTGCCGAAAACAGGTTTTCTATAGAGACAGAAGAGCGTACCAACTACTTTGGAAAAGCCCTTGAATGGCTCCTTTTCCCTGTTTTACTTATAGGTCTGTGGGTATTTATGTTCCGACGGATGAACCGATCAATGGGCGGTGGAGGATCCCAGGGAGGAGGTATTTTCTCTGTAGGGAAATCACAGGCAAAACTTTTCGACAAGGAGAACACCTCAAAAATTACCTTCCTCGATGTAGCGGGGCTCGAAGAGGCCAAGGTAGAGGTAATGGAGATTGTCGACTTTCTAAAAAACCCAAAAAAATATACAACTCTAGGTGGAAAAATCCCTAAAGGGGCACTACTGGTAGGGCCTCCGGGAACCGGAAAAACACTTTTGGCCAAAGCTGTTGCCGGAGAGGCCAATGTACCTTTCTTCTCTATATCAGGATCTGATTTCGTAGAGATGTTTGTAGGTGTAGGCGCCTCAAGGGTAAGAGATCTGTTCCGTCAGGCCAAGGAGAAAGCACCATGCATTGTCTTTATAGACGAAATTGACGCAGTTGGCAGAGCAAGAGGAAAAAACGCAGGATTCTCCTCTAATGACGAAAGAGAAAATACACTCAATCAACTTCTTACAGAAATGGACGGTTTCGGATCAAACTCCGGAGTAATTATTCTTGCAGCCACAAACAGAGCCGACATTCTTGATAAAGCCCTTATGAGAGCAGGAAGGTTCGACCGTCAGATACATGTAGATCTTCCCGAACTCAGAGAGCGTGTAGATATCTTTAAGGTACATTTAAAAGTCCTTAAACTGGTAGAGGGATTTGATGTAGAGTTTATGGCAAAACAGACACCGGGATTCTCAGGTGCCGATATTGCCAATGTATGTAACGAAGCGGCTCTTATTGCTGCACGAAAAAATAAAGAGGTAATCGAAAGACAAGATTTTCTTGATGCTGTAGACCGTATTATTGGAGGTCTTGAAAAGAGAAGCAAAATTATTTCACCTCACGAGAAAAAGACAATAGCTTTCCACGAAGCCGGTCATGCCACAGTAAGCTGGATTTTGCCACACGCTAATCCACTGCTTAAGGTTACAATTATTCCAAGAGGCAGGGCTCTCGGTGCCGCCTGGTATTTGCCTGAAGAGCGCCAGTTAACAACTACCGAGCAGCTGATGGACGAAATGGCCTCTGCTCTCGGAGGGCGTGCTGCCGAAGTTATTATTAACGGCAAAGTCTCAACCGGAGCACTCAACGACCTCGAAAAGGTAACCAAGCAGGCCTATGCTATGGTATCTTACCTTGGGATGAGCGAATCAGTGGGGAACATCTCTTTTTACGACTCAACCGAGTCGGGAGGTTTTAACATAGGCAAGCCCTACAGCGAAAAAACAGCAGAACTTATCGATGCCGAAGCTAAAAAATTTGTAGATAAGGCATTCGAAACAGCCTTGAAAATTCTTAAAGAGAACATGGAAGGCTTTACAAAACTTGCAGAGCAACTTCTCGAAAAAGAGGTTATTTTTGCAGAGGATCTTGAAAAAATATTCGGAAAAAGATTGGGCAGCCAGCCTCCCACAACAGCCCAGCAAATAGAAGAAGAAGCAAAAAAAGAAGATGAACAGCACTCTTAAAAGATCGTTGAGCGGAGCGATTTTCCTTGTAGTTATTATCGGATCATTGCTCCTTAATCCTATTTTATTTGCAGGAGTATTGTTATTTTCGATACTTATGATGCTAAAAGAGTTCCACGGGATGATTTTCGGCAACAGCAGCAAAATAGGTCGTTATCTTGTGGTTGTAACATCATTTGTACTTTTTTTACTCTTTTACCTCCAGAGCAGGTATGGAATTAACCCCGATTTGTTCTGGGTTCTTGCCTTTTTGGGGGCAGCAATCATAATAAGCTCTCTTTACGAAGAAAATAACGACAGCTCCTATCTGATTTACTCCATTATTTACATCTCTCTCCCTTTTTCTCTTTTACCAACAATACTCTTTACTCCCGATAAGGTGTACAACCCCTATCCCCTTCTATCACTCTTTTTAATTTTGTGGAGTTCAGATGTGGGAGCATACATCACAGGTATGACTTTCGGGCAGAAAAACGGCAACAAGCTATTTCCCTCGGTATCTCCGAAAAAATCGTGGGAAGGATTCTTCGGAGGAGCTCTTTTTGCTTTAATTGCCGCTTTTGTTATACACTTTTCTACACTTTTAAATTTCCCGCTAATACATACGATTGCCCTCTCCCTGATAGTTTTTCTCTTTGGAGTGTTCGGAGATTTGGCAGAGTCACTCATTAAGCGTATTTTTGGCGTTAAAGACTCGGGAACCATAATGCCCGGTCACGGAGGGCTCCTCGACCGTTTCGACGGAGCTCTGCTGGCCTTTCCTGCTGCAATGGCATACCTGAAAATATTTGAACTTTTATAATATTAAATATGCGCATTCACAAAGAGGGGTACAGGATTATCTTTAACAGCTTCCTCATTATTACAGTTGCAGTTTTGCTTATATCGCTTTTAACTGCCTCTTCAAAACCAAACTATTACGCCATAGTATCAGGAACACTTATTTTTGTTCTTATTGTACGCTTTTTTCGTGAACCCGAACGGGAACCTATTCAGGACAGCTCAGTGGTAGCTGCCCCTGCAGACGGCACAATAGTAATTGTAAAACAGGTTTACGAACCGGAGTACCTCAAAAGTGAGTGTATGCAGGTCTCGGTCTTTATGTCGGTACTGAATGTGCATGTAAACTGGTTTCCTGTAGACGGAACCGTTGAATACTTTAAATACCACCCCGGCAGGTACCTGGTAGCAATGCACCCTAAATCGTCCGAAAAAAACGAAAGAACAACCGTTGTTATTAATAAAGGGGGTACTCATATATTAATGAGGCAAATCGCCGGCTACATCGCACGAAGAATCGTATGTTATGCCAAAGAGGGCAGCGAAGTTAAAACAGGGGAACAGACAGGATTTATAAAATTCGGATCGAGAGTCGATCTCTTTTTGCCTCTTAACTCAAGAATTCAGGTTACCAAAGGGCAGAAAGTAAAAGGTTGCGAAACTATTATAGCTAAATTACCCGATTAATAAACCGGCCATCTCAGCTGCTACAGATGCCGCTTTCTCTCCCGCTGCCAGTGCAAAGTCTTTTTCGTCTTTTCCGGCAGTTTTCTTCCATGCGTATATTATATCTCTGGAGATATTTATTAACAGGCCGCAACGGCTGTTAATACCGTACTTAACCACATCCTTTACTGTTCCTCCCTGAGCACCCACTCCCGGAACCAGTAAAAAGTGATCGGGGCAAAAACTCCTGATTTCGGCAAGTTTCTCCGGACGGGTAGCTCCTACTACAAACATCAGGTTATCGCAACTGCCCCACTCCATAGCACTCTCAATCACTCTTCTGTACAAAGGAGTCTTCTCTCTATCCACCGGACACATTTCAAAATCACCTGCCGATTTATTGGAGGTCAGAGCAAGAATTATGGCCCATTTATCCTTGCAGCCAAGAAAAGCCTCTGCCGAATCACGCCCCATATAGGGGGCAACAGTAACTGCATCACAGTGCATCCTTTCAAAGAAAGCTGCTGCATATCTCTCTGCAGTGTTTCCAATATCTCCCCTTTTGGCATCTGCGATTACAAAGAGAGATGAATCTCTCTCTTTAATGTACTCTACAGTCATCTCCAGCTGTTTCCATCCCGAAGCACCCTCTGCCTCATAAAAAGCAGTGTTTGGTTTGTAAGCAACTGTATAATTGATGGTAGCATCAATTATCGCCTTATTAAATTCGAACAAAGGATACTCTCTCTCTTTTAAAAAAGAGGGAATCTGAGAGATATCAGGATCAAGCCCTACACACAAAAAACTTTTTTTGCGCAAAACTGATTGATATAATCCATTGTAATCCATATGACAACTCTCTGTTACTGGCCGCTCTCTTT
>CAYGGD010000019.1:0-9679 GCA_964349315.1 uncultured Muribaculaceae bacterium | reverse complement strand
TGATATAATCCATTGTAATCCATATGACAACTCTCTGTTACTGGCCGCTCTCTTTAAGTCTTTCGGCATTCTCTGCAACCTGCAACTTATCCAGAACCTCCTGTATAGCTCCATCCATAAAAACCGTAAGGTTGTACATGGTGTAATTTATCCTGTGGTCGGTAACTCTCGACTGCGGATAGTTATATGTTCTGATTTTGGCAGAACGGTCGCCCGTCGATACCATTGTCTTTCTCTTAGCCGAAATTTCATTCAGATATTTCTCATACTCAAGATTATAAATACGAGTTCTCAATTCAGCCAAAGCCTTCTCATAGTTTTTTATCTGCGATTTTTCATCCTGACACTGAACCACTATTCCCGTTGGGGCATGAGTTAACCTTATAGCAGAATAGGTAGTATTAACCGACTGGCCGCCGGGACCCGAAGAACAAAAAGTATCTTTCCGCACATCACTAATATTTAACTCAATATCAAATTCATCCGCCTCAGGCAAAACAGCAACAGATGCCGCAGAGGTGTGAACCCTGCCTTGTGTCTCAGTCTGAGGAACCCTTTGTACACGATGAACACCGCTCTCATATTTAAGCACTCCGTAAACACCATTGCCCGAAACTTTGCAGATAAGCTCTTTAAAACCACCCGATGTTCCTTCACTCTGGCTGTTTATCTCAAGTTTCCAGCCCCTTCTCTCCGCATACTTGGCGTACATTCTGAATAAATCCCCTGCAAAAATTGAGGCCTCGTCACCTCCTGCTCCGGCTCTTATTTCCAGTATCGCATTTTTAGAATCCTGAGGGTCGGCAGGTATCAGCAGAAGTTTAATCTTCTCCTCCATTTCAGGAATCTGCTCCTCCAGCATCGATATCTCCTCCTTGGCCATATCTCTCATCTCCTCATCCTTCTCCGTCATCAACATCTCTTTTGCCGACTCCAGATTGGCCATTAAACCCTTATACTTCTCTCCCGCCTCAACCAGTGGCTCAAGTTCTTTGTACTCCCTGTTAAGGGCTACATATTTTTTCATATCCGACATCACTGCCGGGTCTGAAATCTGGGTCGAAAGCGATTCAAACTTCTCCTTTATTCCGGATATTTTCGACAATAAACTATTATCACTCATATATAATCAAATTGGATGCAAAAGTACTAAAAAAATCACAAAAAAGGGGAAGTATAAACTCCCCTAACCCAGAAACAACTTCATATCTTCATCCACACTTTTAATGCCTTGTATTCCAAAGTTTTTCACCAGTACTTCAGCAACATTTTGTGACAAAAATGCCGGAAGTGTCGGGCCTAAGTGAATATTTTTCACTCCAAGAGAGAGAAGGGCAAGCAAAACAATTACCGCCTTTTGCTCATACCATGCAATATTGTAAGCAATCGGCAACTCATTAATATCATTTGCATTAAACACCTCTTTCAATTTAAGGGCAATTACAGCAAGCGAATATGAATCATTACACTGACCCGCATCCAGAACTCTTGGAATACCATTTATATCACCTAAAGGAAGTTTATTATAACGGTATTTTGCACAACCTGCAGTTAAAATCACTGTATCTTTCGGTAACGCCTCAGCAAATTCTGTATAATAGTTTCTGTCCTTCATTCTGCCGTCACAACCTGCCATTACAAAAAACTTACGGATAGCGCCACTCTTAACTGCCTCAACAACTTTATCGGCCAAAGCAAACACTTGAGCATGAGCAAATCCGCCTATTATTTCGCCGGTCTCAATCTCTGTAGGAGGAGCGCATCTCTTTGCATGTTCAATAATTGCCGAGAAATCTTTGGTCTTTCCATCTTTTCTGTCGCCAATATGTATAAATCCCGGGAAACCTGACGAACCAGTAGTGTAAATTCTGTCAGAATAGGTAGCACTGCTCTTCGGAGGAACAATGCAGTTAGTTGTAAAGAGAACCGGACCGTTGAAAGATTCAAAATCCTGAGTTTGTCTCCACCACGAACTACCATAGTTTCCAACAAAGTGGCTGTACTTTTTAAATGCAGGATAGTAATTTGCCGGCAACATCTCAGAGTGGGTATAAACATCCACACCCGTTCCGTCTGTTTGCTTAAGTAACTCTTCCATATCCTTTAAGTCGTGACCCGAAATCAAAATGGCAGGATTATTCCTAACACCGATATTCACCTTTGTAATTTCAGGATTTCCATAGGCCGTTGTATTAGCTTTATCCAACAGAGCCATAACTTTAACTCCATGCTCTCCGGTTTTAAGAACGAGCGATGTAAGGTACTCTGCAGACAGGGAATCGTCAGTTGTATCTACCAGAGCCTGCTGCATAAAACTATATATATCGTTCTCCTCGTGTCCAAGATTGAATGCATGCTCTGCATAGGCAGCTATACCCTTAAGGCCGTAAACAGTTAGTTCTCTCAAAGAACGGACATCTTCGTTTTCAGTAGCCAGAACGCCTACCTCAGTTGCTTTTTGCTCCATTTCAGAAACATCTCTGGAGCTCCAGAAAGCACCTTCGTACTTAATATCATCAATATTGCCACCCTTTGATACAAACAAGGCTCTAAGAGAATCTCTCAGATCAATTGCCTGGTTGATTCTGGTAATAAACCTCTCTCTGTCAAAGTTGGCATTAGTAATAGTCATAAAGAGAGAATCAGTAACAAACTTATTGACCTCCGCACTCTCAGATCCCATTTTTCTCAAACGTACTGAGTAGTGAGAGATACCTTTACACAAAAACATCAAAAGATCTTGAAGGTTTGCCACATCTGCAGTTTTACCGCAGACGCCTTTAATTGTACAGCCGGTATTTTTTGCCGACTCCTGACATTGATAACAGAACATATTGCTCATAACTTGTTATTATTTATAGGTTAATATTTGATTTTTACATAACAAAGATAGATATCTGTAAACCTAATAACTGTAACAATTGTTACACTTAAGAAAAATATCTATTTTTATCCTAATAAAGATACTAAAAAATGACAGATAAAGTAGACCTCTCTCAATGCCCCATATGTAGCGTACTTAGTCCAGAAAACCAAAGGGCATTATTTGAAGATACTCAATATAAAATATATAATTATAAAAAAGGTGATATTATTGCCCGGCAGGGAGATATATGTAAGCACCTTTATATATTGATAAAGGGAAATGTTAAAACAGAGATGATAACAGAAACAGGAGGAGTATTAACCATAGAAGAGATTAAAGCCGCCAGGCCACTTGCTTCCGCATTCCTCTTTGCCGAGAACAATACCTTTCCCGTAGATGTTACAGCAACTGAAGACTCTTCTGTGTTAACCATCCCAAAAGAGGAGGTTATAAAATTATTCCAAAAAGATGCTCTTTTTTTACAGCGATATATCACCTTTAATTCCAATAAAACACAGTTTTTGTCAAATAAACTTCAGGTACTTACCATAAAAACTATTAAGGGTAAACTGGCACACTATCTGCTGGAACAATTAGCTGTCTGCCACTCAATAAGTCCATCGATTAACACCTTTTTCATGGATAAAAACCAGACCGAACTGGCAAAATATTTTGGAGTAACCCGCCCCGCCCTTGCCAGAACCTTTGCCGAAATACAGGACGAAGGGGCAATAACAGCTCAACGAAATAAAGTTACAGTGCAAAACATTCAGATGCTCAGAAATATGCTTCAGTAATTTAAGTCCAATACTCCTCTTATGAAACTTAAAAAAATTGTAGTCCGGATAATTTTCACCTTCATTGCTCTCCTTACCCTGCTCTCCTGCATTAAAAAAAAGAGCGAAACAACTATCCCTGTTTTAGTCATCTGTTGCTACGAAAAGGATATCGACAATGTACTTGCCCTTGCCTGGCTCGAAAAATCCGATATTATTGACATAGCCGGAATCATTATCACAAACATCGATGATACCCTCAAAACAAATAAAATAACAGTAATAAGGTACGACTCACAAATCGACTCAATCTTCTTTACACACTCCGCATCTCTTCGCCTGCTTATCCTCGCACCTGCAACACCAATTACACAATATCTCAGAAATTCACCTGAACAAATTGGACGAATCCACTCAATATATATCCAAAACGACTCCCTTTACAACGTTGCCAACGACTCACTTTTAAACCTTGCAGATATAATACCTAAATATGTTATAGGAAAAGAAGCTGCTCTCGAACTTCCAATGCTAAAAAGCGACTTCGACTACCTTGGCAGACACTCACAAACAGGTAAATACCTGTGGCAGCTGTCACAATCGGCAGACTCATCCTATATTATTACATACCCTCATGCCCTGCTCACCGCCATATCCATTGAGATGCCTCAATTTTTTAACAGACCCCAAATGAATTCGCTTCAAAATCATGCCCGGCTAAAAAGAATAATAGTAACCAGGCTCTGATTAACAATAGATAAACTCGATAAATAAATCGTATTTATCTATTTGATTTATAAAACTGATCTTCCTACTTTTGTTAAAAATAAATACAATTATGGAAAATCAAGTAACATCTATGCCTCGTATAGGCGATTTAGCCCCAGAATTTCAAGCAGTAACAACTCAGGGAAACATCAGCTTTCCACACGACTACAAAGGAAAGTGGGTAATACTATTCAGCCATCCTGCTGACTTTACACCTGTATGTACTTCAGAATTTATGACCTTTGCTTCTATGGCAGAAGAATTCGAAAAACTCAACACCCAACTTGTTGGTCTTTCTGTAGATGGTCTGTATAGCCATATTGCATGGCTAAGGACCATAAAGGAGAAAATTGAGTATAAAGGGATGAAGAATATTGAGGTTAAATTCCCTTTAATAGAGGATATCACAATGAATGTAGCCAATAAATATGGTATGATCCAGCCGGGTCAAAGCACCACAAAAGCTGTAAGAGCCGTGTTCTTTATCGACCCTAAGGGTGTAATCCGTACAATTGTATATTATCCTCTGGAGATTGGCCGAAATTTTGACGAACTCAAAAGAGTTCTTATTGCACTTCAGACAGCAGACAACTTTAAAGTTGCTCTCCCTGCCGACTGGCGTCCGGGTGACGATGTTATTGTGCCGACTGCAGGCTCGTGCGGTGTAGCTCAGCAGCGGATGGAGGGACAAGAAGAGGGAGTAACCTGCCACGACTGGTTCTTCTGCACAAAGAAACTATCAAAAGAGTTAGTAGAAAGCAAACTCGGCAAATAAATAAAAAAGAGGCTGTCTAAAATTAGACAGCCTCTCTGCTTATTAACTATTCAGCTACCTGCTCTTCGTCGTTAGCATATTCGGCAAGAATTTCCTTAACCTGATGCGGCTCAACGCGGCCGTACACCTTTTCTCCTACAAGGACAACAGGAGCTAGACCACATGCTCCAACACATCTCAGGCAGTCAAGTGAAAATTTTCCGTTTGGTGTAACACCACCAACTTTGATGTTAAGCTGTGCTTTAAGCTCATCTACCACCTTTTCGGCACCACGAACATAGCAAGCAGTACCCATACAAACAGATATTGCATGCTTACCTTTGGGCGTCATAGTAAAGAAAGAGTAAAAAGTAACAACACCATATACCTTGGCAATAGAAATCTTAAGATTTTTCGCGATTTCACGCTGAATATCTTCAGGAAGGAATCCGAACTCACTCTGAGTTTTATGGAGAATACTAATTAATTCTCCGGGATTGTTTTCAAACGATTTACAGATTTCCTCGATTTTTTGCTTATGACAATCTTGTATTTTGAATGTGCTCATAATCTCTTAAATTTTGTGTTTGTCAAAGTAGTGTGTATGCAACAAATGATGAGCCTTATCACTCATTGGATGACCCAGAAACTCCTCATACAACTTAATAATGTAAGGATTTTCGTGAGATTTACGGATTGTCTTACCGGCATCCTCTCTGTAAATCGCGTCAAAACGAGCGCGAATTACGCTTGAATCACCAAAATGAAGAGGCTGACCCGCTCCACCGATACATCCACCAGGACAAGCCATAATCTCGATGGCATGGAAGTTATACATTCCTGCTTTAATTCCATCCAGAAGTTTACGGGCATTTCCAAGTTGGTGAGCAATACCGATATTAATTGAAATTCCGTCGAAATCTAATGTCGCCATTCGGATTCCTTCAAGACCTCTAAGTTCGTTGAAGTCAATACGCTGAAGCTTTTTACCTGTATGAAGTTCATATGCAGTACGAACAGCGGCCTCAATAACACCACCGGTTGCACCGAAAATAACACCGGCACCGGTTGACTCTCCCATTGGTTGATCGTAATCTTCGTCAGGAAGAGCATCAAAATTGATGTTTGCAGCCTTAATAAGGCCGGCAAGCTCTCTTGTAGAGATAGAGTAATCTACATCACGGTTTCCATCAACAGAGAACTCTTCGCGCTGACACTCATACTTCTTGGCCAAACATGGCATAACCGATACAACTACAAGATCTTCTCTACTTATATTCATCATTTCAGCAAAATAGGTTTTGGCAATAGAGCCAAACATCTGCTGAGGAGAACGGGCAGTCGAAGGAACATCCAGCATATCAGGGTAATAAACCTCAAAGAAATTTACCCACGCAGGGCAGCAAGAGGTTAGAATAGGAAGACGAACATCCTTGTCGCCTCCAAGATACTTAGTCAAACGATCGAGAAGCTCGGCTCCCTCTTCCATAATGGTAAGGTCTGCTGCAAAGTCTGTATCAAAAACTTTATCAAAACCAAGAGTACGCAAAGCAGCAACCATTTTACCCGTAACAAGGGTACCGGCAGGCATTCCAAACTCTTCACCAAGAGCAGCTCTTACTGCAGGAGCTGTTTGAACAATAACAGTTTTCTTAGGATCGGCAAGAGCACGAATCACTTTAGCTGTATCATCAAACGGAGTCAAAGCTCCTGTAGGGCAAACAGCCACGCACTGACCACAGAACGTACAAGGAGAGTCGATAAGGTCCTGCTCAAAAGCAGGAGCAACAACTGACATAAAGCCCCTGTTAACTGCGCTCAAAGCACCCACTGTTTGTACATCATTACAAATCGTTTCGCATCTGCGGCAAAGAATACATTTGTCCATATCTCTGTTAAGAGCAGGAGAACAGTCTTTTCTGTAGGTAGATACTTCGGCATTCTCAACAGCATGGATCTCTCTGATACCCATTTTTTGAGACAACTCCTGAAGATCACATTTTCCTGAAGAAGAACAAGTCAGACACGCCGCAGGGTGGTCGGACAAAATCAGTTCGAGCACCGTTTTTCTGGCATTCAAAACCCTTACGCTATGGGTCTTAACAACCATACCATCGGTACACACAGTAGAACACGAAGGAGCAAGGTTTCTTCTTCCCTCTACCTCAACAACACATACACGGCATCCTCCCGGACGGTTCTCGATGTTAAGGTGCTCCAGATTCATATAGCAAAGTACGGGAATATCGATCCCAATCTTCTTTGCTGCTTGGTAGATAGTCATTCCTTGATCGACTTCTACCACTGTTTTATCTATAGTTACTTTTATTTTTTCCATAGAGCTGGGGTTATTGAACATGAATAGCTGTGAATTTACACTTGTCGTAGCATGCACCGCATCTGATACACTTATCTACATCAATAATATGCGGCTGACGCTTTTCACCGGTAATTGCAGCAACCGGACAAGCCCTTATACAGGCAGTACAACCGGTACACTTGTCTGCAATAATGGTGTATAGCTTAAGAGCCTTACAACTTCCTGCAATACAAACTCTCTCTTTAACGTGAGCAAGATACTCATCGTAAAAGTTTTCAAGAGTAGAAAGAACAGGATTCGGAGATGTCTGGCCAAGACCACAAAGAGAAGTATCTTTAATAACCTTGCTCAGATTCTGAAGATAGTCAAGATCCTCTTCTACTCCCTTACCTGCGCAAATTTTCTCAAGTATCTCATGAAGTCTCTTGTTTCCTACACGACAAGGGGCACATTTACCACATGACTCCTCAACGGTAAACTCAAGGTAAAACTTGGCAACCGACACCATACAGTCATCCTCATCCATTACAATCATACCACCGGAGCCCATCATTGAGCCTACAGCCAGAAGATTGTCAAAATCTATCGGAGTATCAAGGTGTGCTTCTGTAAGACACCCGCCCGAAGGACCTCCGGTTTGAACTGCCTTAAACTTCTTGCCATCTTTAATACCACCACCAATTTCAAAAATAACCTCTCTCAGTGTGATTCCCATAGGAACCTCAATAAGACCAACATTGTTGATTTTACCGGCAAGAGCAAAAACTTTTGTTCCTTTAGATTTTTCTGTACCGATACCCGCAAACCATTCGGCTCCTTTTAAATAAATAACCGGAACGTTTGCAAGAGTCTCTACATTATTAACATTGGTAGGTTTTCCAAGATAACCTTTTTCTGCAGGAAATGGTGGCTTAACTGTCGGCTCACCTCTGTGTCCTTCCATTGAGTGGATAAGAGCTGTCTCCTCTCCGCAAACAAAAGCACCTGCACCAAATTTCAGTTCAATATCAAATGAGAAACCTGTTCCCATAATATCATCACCCAAAAGGCCATACTCTCTTGCCTGGTCAATAGCTATCTGAAGACGCTTAATTGCAAGGGGGTACTCTGCACGAATATAAACAAGCCCTTTTGTGGCACCCATACAATAACCGCAAATGGCCATCGCCTCAATTACAGAGTGAGGGTCACCCTCAAGAATAGAACGATCCATAAAAGCGCCGGGGTCACCCTCGTCTGCATTACAAACCACATATTTTTGATCGGCCTTGTTTTTGGATGCAATTTCCCATTTGAGTCCTGTGGGGAAACCTCCGCCACCACGACCTCTCAAACCAGATTTCTTAAGCAGGTCAATTGCCTCCTGAGGAGTCATATCTGCTAGGATTTTACCTATTGCAGCATATCCGTCTCTGGCAATATACTCATCAATATTTTCAGGATCGATAAAACCGCAGTTACGAAGTGCTATTCTAAGCTGCTTCTGATAGAAACCCATATGCTTGGAATCTTCTATGTGCTGGTGGGTTTCAGGATCTTCGTAAAGAAGACGGTTAACTTTCCTTCCCTTTACAATGTGTTCTTTAACAATTTCTTCACAATCTACAGGTTTTACCTGTGTGTAAAAAGTATTATCAGGAACAATTTTTACTATCGGGCCCTTTTCGCAAAAACCGAAGCAACCGGTTGTAACAACCTGTGCATCGTTTTCCATGCCCGCTTTTTTAATTTCTGTGTTAAGATTGGAGATAATCTCATCACTTTGTGAGGCCCGGCATCCGGTACCCGCACAAACCAACAGATGCATTTTGTACTGTGCCATAAACTCTACTTTTTCTCATTAATAGTCTGATAGTTAGTTGGAATAATACCATCAAGAAGTTCTCCGTTTACGATATACTTCTTCACGATATCCTCTGCCATCTTAGAATCTACATTTCCGAAGACAACCGGATCTTTGCCGGGTATCCTTACCTCAATTGTAGGTTCTGCAAAGCAATAACCCATACATCCACCCTGAGTTACCACGGCAGGAATCTTTTCCTTCTCTATCTTCTCAATGAGAGAGTTCATTACCGTCCTGGCACCGGCGGCAATACCACAAGTAGCCATAGCCACACGGATCTGAACAAGAGACTCCGGCGAATCGCTCTTCTCACGGATATTCATTCCGTGTTCAAGACTTTGCTTCATCT